>JBGVBB010000082.1:0-2227 GCA_045225155.1 Elusimicrobiaceae bacterium | reverse complement strand
ACAAACTAACACTATCACTTGGATTGACAAGCAGTTTTGCATAAGCCAAAATATCTTTAATTTCCTTTCTGTCATAGAATTTAACGGCGCCGATTAAGCGGTAAGGTATTTGATACCTTCTAAAAGTGTCTTCAAAATTTCTTGATTGTGCATTTGTACGGTAGAAAACCGCTATATCATTTAAATTCGCACCGTCGTCTTCCACCTGCATTTGAATTTGGTTTGCAACAAAGCGCGCTTCTTCACCTTCAGACGGTAATTCTCTTACTGTTATAGGTTCGCCGCCTTGTTTTGAAGTGTGCAAACTCTTTTCTTTCCTGTTATGATTTTTTTTGATAAGTTTATTTGAGGCATCCAAAATAATTTGTGTGGAGCGGTAATTTTCCTCAAGCGTAATAACTTTTGCATCCTTAAAATCGCGTTCAAAATTCAAAATGTTTTTTATGTTTGCACCGCGCCAGGAATATATTGACTGGTCCGGGTCGCCTACGACGCACAAATTGCGGTGTTTTTGTGCAAGTACCGAAGTTAAAAGGTATTGTGTTTTATTTGTGTCCTGATACTCATCCACTAAAATATATTTGAAAAATTGCTGGTAATATTCGCGTACTTCCTGATTATTTTTTAAAAGTAGCACCGTCTTAAAAAGTAAGTCCCCGAAATCAAGTGCGAAACTTTCGTCAAGTTTCTTTTGATAGCGGCGGTAAACTTCGGCCACTTGCATCTTTTTTTCATTATTTGAGGCTACTGCCTGCGTTAAAAAATCTTCCACAGAAAGCATTTCATCTTTTGCACGCGATATTATTGAAACATAATAATTAACTTCTTTTTTGGCATCTTTTACGCCCATTTCCTCAAGGCATAGGGATACAACCTTTTTCTGCTCTGTTTCGTCATAAATAACGAAGTCGCGCACAAGTTTTGCGGCTTCTGCATTTTGCCGGAGTAGACGGAGTGCAAAAGAGTGGAAAGTGTAAATCCAAATTTGATTTGCAGCTTGCGGTGCTAAACTTTGTGGAACAAGAGAGTTTACCCTCTCTCTCATTTCTTTTGCGGCTTTATTTGTAAAAGTTACAGCAAGTATCCGATAAGGGGGAATTCCATCGTAAATTAATTTTGCGATTTTGCAAGTTAAAGTTTTTGTTTTGCCTGTTCCTGCACCGGCGATAATCAAGCAAGGACCGCCGGTATAATTTACCGCTTCAAGTTGGGCAGGGTTTAAAGTTTTTAAAAAATCTTGGTTCATTTTAGAACTAACTCCACGAAAGTTTCAATATGTTTTGTGTTGGGGAAAAAGTCAAAACACTCCGCACTTTTTACGGTATAATTTTTTGTTAAAACTTCTAAATTTTCCGCTAAAGTTTTTGGGTTACACGATATATACAAAATATTTTTAACACCGCAACCAGCCAACTTTTCGCAAGCTTTTGGGTGTACGCCTGCACGGGCAGGGTCCGAAATAACAAGTGAATTATTTGCCTCAATTTTATTTTCCGTTAAATAATCTTCAGTTGTTTGGCAGTGAAACTCCACATTTTTTATATTGTTTAACTCGGCATTTTTTTTGCCGTTTTCCACCGCTTCGGGTACACACTCAACGCAAAAAGATTTTTCTACTAAATCCGCATTTGTTAAGGAAAAACTACCTGCACCGCCGTAAAAATCATATAAGATTTTGGGTTTAATTTCGGCAACTCTACTCCGTACTTTTTGGTACATCAAATTTGCGGTTTTTGTGTTTGTTTGGAAAAACGATTGTGGCGAAATTTCAAAAATAATTTCTTTTCCGCCGTCTAGCAAAATTGCTTCTTGCATAGTATCCGTGCCATTTAAAACGCGGACATCTTTAATGCCACTTGCGTCGCTCATACCGTCATTAATGGCAGTTAAAACGCTAAAGCCGGGGTAAATTTGATTGCAAATTTCCGTCAAACCGTTTGTGTCAAAAGGCACAGTGGAAATAAACATTATCATACCGCCTTTTTTATTAAAACTTTGGCGCATCATTAAAGTTCGCAAAGTGCCGGTATGTTTGCGCTGGTCGTAAAAACTTAAATTTTTTGCTTTTGCCCACAAATTAATTTTGTAAACAAACCAAGGTAAATTCTCATTAAAAATAAAGCAATCGGTTAAATTTACTGCCCTGTCCCAACGCCCCATTTGGCGGAAACCGAGGACATCTTCAAACTCTAGCGGAATAGTTTTATCGCGTTTAATTTTTTTATTT
>JBGVBB010000081.1:0-10046 GCA_045225155.1 Elusimicrobiaceae bacterium | reverse complement strand
ACACCACCGTTGTTAATAGTCTGAGAACCGTAGGAATTAACCGTGGTATCATTGGCCACACCGCCGTTGTAAATAAACTGAGTACCGTAGAAATTAACCGTGGTATCATTGGCCACACCACCGTTGTTAATAGTCTGAGAACCGTAGGAATTAACCGTGGTATCATTGGCCACACCGCCGTTGGAAATACGCTGATAACCGGCGGAAATTGTGGTACTATTGGCCACACCACCGCTGGAAATAGTCTGATAACCGCCGGAATTAATTGTGGTATTACTGGCCATACCGCCGTTGAAAACATTCTGAGCACCGACGGAATTAATTGTAGTACTATTAGCCACACCACCGCTGGAAATATACTGATGACCGCCGGAATTAATTGTGGTATTACTGGCCACACCGCCGTTGGAAATACGCTGAGAACCGCCGGAAATTGTGGTGCCGAAAATTGTGGTACTATTGGCCACACCACCGCTGTAAATAACCTGATAACCGCCGGAATTAATTGTGGTATTACTGGCCATACCGCCGTTGGAAATATTCTGAGCACCGTCGGAATTAATTGTAGTACTATTAGCCACACCACCGCCGGAAATACGCTGAGAACCGCCGGAATTAACCGTGGTATCATTGGCCACACCGCCGATAACATTCTGCAGACCGCCGGAAATTGTGGTACTATTGGCCACAGCGCTCCTGTTAATCACCTGAGAACCGCCGAAAATTGTGGTACTATTGGCCACACCGCCGCCGACAACCTGCTGCAGACCGCCGGAAATTGTGGTACTATTGGCCACAGCAGCGTAATTAATCTGCTGAGTACCGCCGGAAATTGTGGTATTACTGGCCATAGCGCTGTTTCTAATAATCTGAAAACCGCCGGAATTAATTGTGGTATCATTGGCCACACCGCCGTTGTTAATAGTCTGAGTACCGCCGGAAATTGTGGTACTATTGGCCACACCGCCGCTGGAAACAAACTGAGAACCGCCGGAATATAATATAAAATTATTTGCTACGCCACTCTCTAAAGTAAATGTACCGCTTTCGTTGGTACCGTTTACGTAGGTACTAATTAAGTTGCCGCTTGTACCTACCGTTACTATTACATGTCCACCTACTTCTTGCACGGTGTTTATCGCACTGCCACCTCCTTGGTTAACCCACTGAGAACCGCCGGAATTAATTGTGGTATTACTGGCCATACCACCGCTAGAAATATACTGAGAACCGCCGGAATTAATTGTGATATTACTGGCCATACCACCGCTAGAAATTTGCTGATAACCGCCGGAATTAATTGTGGTATTACTGGCCATACCACCGTTAACAATAAGCTGAGTACCGCCGGACATTGTGGTATCATTGGCCATACCACCGTTTAAAATATACTGATTACCGCTGGAAATTGTGGTACTATTGGCCACACCGCCGTTGGAAATATACTGATAACCGCCGGACATTGTGGTACTATTGGCCACACCGCCGTTGGAAATATACTGAAAACCGACTAAATTAATTGTGGTACTATTGGCCACACCGCCGTTGGAAATACGCTGATAACCGCCGGAATTAATTGTGGTACTATTGGCCACACCGCCATTATAAATATTTTCGTAGCCACGACTATAAACACTAGTTTGACTTGTTGTTCCATATACTTTCACAGTATCAACAGCCGTACCGCCTGACACCACTAAACCTGTGCTTGTTTCCCCCGCTGAAACCGTTACCGTAGCCGCTTGTGCTGGCAGGGCCATATTATTCATAAGCATAGCACCGACAGCCGCTGTGTATACCGTATGCCGCCCACCATTATATATGCGTGAAACGACACGTTCAGCAAGCCCCATACTTGATACTAAACACGGGCTGATTACAGCAGAACTATAGCTTGTGCAATATTGTTGTTCAAGTTTACGAACGACAGCACCGGAACAAATGTTTTCTTGTAAATTATCTTTTTTATTCATAGTTTCCTCCTTAATTGTACAAGTTATATACATATCTAATAACTATAGCATTTTTTAAAAAACCGTGCAAGTATGTTTAGATTCATATTATGTTAAACTTTAAGTAAAAACTAAACTGTAAAGACAAAAACACCCGCGGGCTAAAACCCACGGGTGTTTTTATTTTAAAGAATAATTTTAAAAAATTATTTCTTTTCTGCAGGTTTCTTATCGCCTGCGGCTGCGGCACCTTCTTCTTCTTTCTTACCTTTTGTGGCGGAAAGTTCAGGTTGTGCGGCTTCGGTTCCGGCGGCTGCGGCAGCAGGTGCTGCGGCAACTTCTTCACGCGGAATCATGATGTGAACAATCATTCTGTCTGCTTCATCTAAGAAAGTAACACCTTTAGGTGCAACCAAATCGGCAACAGTAATATGTTTATCTAATGTTAAGCCGGTAATATCAACATCAATTTCATGCGGAATATCGGCAGGTAAACATTTGATTGAAACTTCACGAACAGAGTGGTCAACGATACCACCGTTTTCTTTAACCCAAGCACATTCGCCTTTCAAGACGATAGGAACAATGGTTTCAAGAGGTTTATCCATAGAAATTCTTTGGAAATCAACGTGTATCGGAGCATCGCTTACAACATGATATTGAACTTCTTTGATAATAGCGTTTTCATTACCTTTAGGTAAGGCAATTTCTACGATGGCATTGCTGCCTGATTTTTGAATTTCAGCCAAATCTTTTTGAGAGATGGTTATAGAAACAGGTTCTAAACCTTCACCATACAAGACCGCCGGAATATTTTTCTGGGCTCTGATTTTTGAGAGTTCCCCGCGAACGCCGGCCTTTTCTCTGGGCTGAGCATTAATTTTTACTTTTTGCATTTGTACTTCCTCCAACTATTTTTATTAAATTAATTAAACATTTCACTTATTGAACGGCCATCATGGTTACGGCTGATGGCATCTGCCAAAATATGTGCAATTGAAAGCACTTGTATTTTAGAACTTTGTTTACGGTTTTCTTCCGGTAAAGTATCGGTAATAAAAAGTTTTTCCAAAGCAGAAGCTTCAACTTTATCAACGCCGTCGCGTGATAAAACACCGTGTGTTGCAACGGCATAAACTTTTTTTGCACCGCATTCTTTAACTTTGTTTGCAACTACCGTTAAAGTACCAGCTGTATCAACAATATCGTCAACAATAATAGCAGTTTTATCTTTAACATCACCGATTAAGTTGTAAACAACCGCCTCATTCTTTTTGGGGCGTCTTTTATCAATAATAACCAAACCTGCATCCATGCGGGTTGCAAAACGTCTTGCACGTTCCACACCGCCGACATCAGGTGAAACTATTACTAAATCTTTGGGTTTATTTTTAAGGAAATAATCTAAAAATACACCGCGTGCCCTTAAATGGTCCACCGGAATATCAAAGAAACCTTGTATTTGACCGACGTGTAAATCCATAGCCATAACTCTATCGGCACCGGCCATTGTAAGAAGGTTCGCAACAAGTTTTGCCGTTATAGGTACGCGTGGGCTGCTTTTCCTGTCAGCACGGGCATAACCGTAATAAGGCACAACCGCGGTAACGCGTGCAACGGAAGCACGTTTTAAGGCATCAAGGGTAATTAAGAGTTCCATTAAGTTTTCATTAACGGGCGGGCAGGTGGGCTGTATAACATAACAATCAGCACCGCGTACACTCTCGGTAACCTGGACATCAATTTCGCCGTCGGCAAAACGCTCAACACGCATGGAGCCGAGCTCTTTGCCTAAATGTTTTGCAATCTTTTCCGCCAAAGCGCGGTTTGCATTACATGAGAATATTTTTAGTTCCCTGGGTACAATAGGGTCGTTCATTTTATTTTCCTTTTTTGTTTTTTAGATTAACTTGCCTTGCCCTTGCTATTGCTAAGGTTTTGGCAGGTATATCTTCTGTTATTGTCGAACCGGCACCGATTTTAGCGCCTGATCCTACTTTAACAGGTGCAACAAAATTCGTATTTGAACCGACGAACACATCATCCCCTATTATTGTTTGATGTTTGTTCTGCCCGTCGTAATTGCAGGTTATTGCGCCGGCACCGATATTAACACCTGCGCCCATAACCGTGTCCCCTATATATGAAAGGTGTGGCACTTTTGAGCCCTTGCCGATTGTAGATTTTTTAATTTCCACAAAACTGCCGATTTTGGCCTTGCTTTCCACCACCGTTTGCGGGCGGAGTTTAGCAAAAGGTTCAGTTTGTGCGCCTTCTTTTAAATGACTGTCCAAAATGTAGCAACACATTTTAACTTCAACATTATTTTCAAATTTAGAATTTTCTATCCAGCAATTTGGGCCTATTTTACAATTTTCGCCGATAACTGTTTTACCGTAAATATAACAATTCGGGTAAATTACCGTATCGGCACCGATTTTGACGGTTTTATCGATATAAGTATTTTTAGGATCAATTAAAATTACACCATCGTCCATAAGTTTATTATTGATTTTTTCGCGCATAGCCGCAGCGGCTTCCGCAAGTTGTTTTTTGGAATTTATACCCATAGCCTCTTCATAATCTTCGGCCTTAAAAATTTCCACTTTCTTGCTTTGTTTTTGGAGCAAGGCCAAAGTATCGGTTAAATAATATTCGTGTTTCGGGCCTTGAGGTTTTAAGAGTTTTAAAACCTTTTCAAGGTCTTTTACTTCAAAAATGTACATTCCGGAATTAACTTCTTTTATAGATGCGGTTTTAGCATCAGTTTCACTTTCTTCAACGATTTTGACAAAATTATTTTCTTTAACAATACGCCCGTAACCTTTTGGGTTTGGAACTTCAACAGTTAATACGGTACAAGATGCTTTCTTATTATTATGATATTTGACTAATTGTTTTAAAGTATTGGCTTCAATTAAAGGGGCATCCCCGGCTAAAATGAGAACTTGTTTGTATTTTTTCAATACGGGCATTGCATCTTTTACGGCTGAACCGCTGCCGTTTAAAATTTTTTGTAAGGCAAATTTTAAATCCGCTTTGATACCCCAAGCGGAATAATTTTCTTTTACGATTTTCTTTAAAATATCTGCCTGATGACCGCATAAAACGACATTTGCCGCAGGTTTTAAAGTATCTGCGGTTTGCAAAATATGTGCCAAAAGCGGCAACCCAAAAATTGTATGTAATGGCTTAGGTGTGGCGGATTTCATGCGTGTGCCCTTGCCGCCTGCAAGGACTAATACTGCTAAATTGGCTACCATAGTTCTCCTTACTCTTGCCTGAAATTTACATATATATTATAGCAAATTTTTAACAAAAAAGGCACTCTGTTGAGTGCCTTTTTTATTGTCATTAGTTAAAACTAAACTAAACCTTGTGCAATCATGGCTTCGGCAACTTTCTTAAAACCGGCAATATTTGCACCGGCTAAATAATTACCCGGCATACCGTATTCTTTTGCGGCTTCAATACAAGAGTTGTGAATGTGTACCATAATTTTGCGGAGTTGGGCATCAACTTCTTCCCTGCTCCAAGACAAGCGGATGGAGTTCTGTGTCATTTCCAAACCTGAAACACCTACACCGCCGGCATTTGATGCTTTACCCGGGGAATACAAAACGCCTGCCTCTTGGAATTGTTTAACCGCACCCAAAGTACAAGGCATATTTGCACCTTCGCAAACAAGTTTGACACCGTTCTTAATTAAAGTGGCGGCATCTTCGTCTTTGAGTTCGTTTTCGCAAGCGGTTGGGAAGGCAGCATAGCAAGGAATAAACCAAGTTTTTTTACCTTCATGAAATTCGGCTTTTGTAAATTTCTTTACATATTCCCTTAAACTGCCACGTTTAACGAAGACAAGATCTTTAAGGAAAGCAAGTTTTTCTTGGTCAAGGCCGTCTTTATCGTAAACAGCACCGTCATAATCATTGAAACCGACAACTTTTGCACCAAGTTCCATAAGTTTTTGTGCGGTATGTATACCCACATTACCTGTACCGGAAATGATACAAACTTTGTCTTTAAAATCTTCACCTTTGTTGAGTTTAAGCATCTCTTGAGCAAAATAAACAACGCCGAAACCGGTTGCTTCCGGCCTAATTAAACTACCGCCAAAGCTGATACCTTTACCGGTAAATACTCCGACGAATTTATTTGCAAGTTTACGATATTGCCCAAACATGTAGCCGACTTCGCGTGCACCGCAACCCAAGTCCCCAGCGGGAACGTCGGTATTTTCGCCGATATGGCGGTATAACTCTGCCATAAAACTTTGGCAAAAGTGCATAACTTCCGTTTCACTTTTACCGCGGGCATCAAAATCCGAACCGCCTTTACCGCCGCCCATAGGCAAACCGGTTAAGGAGTTTTTAAATGTTTGTTCAAAACCTAAAAATTTTAAACTGGCAAGTGTAACACTTTCATGCAAACGCATACCGCCTTTATAAGGACCAATGGCACTGTTAAATTGCACACGGTAACCGCGGTTTACTTGCATTTCGCCTTTATCATTTAACCACGGCACGCGAAACGTTATTATACGTTCCGGTTCAACCATGCGTTCCAAAACTGCATATTTTTTGTATCTGGGATCTGCATCGATTACAGGTTTTAAGGTAGTTAGGACTTCTTCTACAGCTTGATGAAAAAGTGCCTCTGCAGGATCTTTCTTTTTTACTGACTCTATTACATCTTCAACATAATTAGACATAAACACCTCTTGTTAATATTTACTACATAAATCATAACATTACAATAGGGGAAAGTCAAACAAATGCCCTATTGCAATATCCTATTATACGCCGTGATAATTAGTGCCGCCGACAGGTTTAAACAAATTTAAATCCCGTATATTTTCGGATGCAAACATATATCCGCGAACTTTACCGCGACCGTCTTTAACCTCAACGACATGCCAAAGAAGGTTTAAACGCTTATTATCCGGCAATTTAACTTCGAAAACGAAATCAAAAACCCCGCCTTTTGAAGTCCTTTGCGCACTAAGGAAATCTTCTTCCGCTTTATGTTTGTCAAAAGCCAATGCGGAAAATACATCTTGATCATCAATTTCCACCATGTCTTGTATCCCGAACAAAGAACATAAACTTTCATTAGCGTTTTTGATGCTTAAGTCATCGCCCAAAATAAGTGCGGGAACATCTAAAGTCTTCATTAAATGACGCATTGTAGTTAAACTGTTATTTGTGGCTTTTTTAGCACGGCGATTTTCAAGTGCCATACTCATCAAATTCGCGATCAAGATTAATAAGTTTTCTTCCTCTTCACCTAATTTCATTTCGTTTTTCTTGGTACTAACGAAACAAATTGCACCTTCCACATTACCTTTTATACTTAGAGGTGCGGCAAGCATACCTTGCAAATCATTCTTCTGATGTAAGCACCCGCGACATTTATAATTCTTGAAATTTGCCAAGGATACAATTTCCCCCTCTCCTACAGGGCTTAAACAGGACCCTATTTTAAATTCCTGGCCTTGCTCGAGATCAATTTTATTATCGGTTACATAATTGAGCAAGATTTCTTCTTTATCATCACCGGTTAAATGGCAAATTAGACCGGCTTCGGAATTAAATATTTCATTTCCGTAATTTAAAATTGCATCCATATTATCAACAAAACTGCTGTCCGGGCGGTTTAAAATTGTATAAAGATGTTTGACTTTTTCTTCAAAACCTTTGCGATTATCCATTTTATTTATGAACATTTGGGCTTCATCTTCGCCTGGGATTGAAGAAAGCGAATATTCATAAAGGTAAGATTTCCCGTCTTTATCAACAGTAATACTGCCTTTTTTGATTTCTTCGCTTTTCAAAACTTCTTTTAAATTTGTACGTATATTTTTGGCCTCTTTTTTAGATAAGAAATCCTCAAGTTTTTTGTTTAAAACATCTTTAGAACTCAAACCGGCTAATTTTTTACCTTTACCGATTCCGCAAGAAATAACTTTCCCGGTATCGTCAAGTTTCAAATAAACACCTTCAAGGCTTTCTTTTATACCTTCAAGTTCTTTGCTGGCTTGGTCCAAATTTTGTGCAATCTCAATTTCTTTTGCGATTTCCTTCATTATTATGACAACCCTATTTTCACCGGCGGTTTGATATAAGGTTAAAATAAGGGAGCAAATTGTTTTGCGAGATTTAAAAACAATAAGTGTATCAAAAGTAACTGTTTTGCCTTTTGAAAGAAGTTCCGCATAATTATTTAAAAGAGAACTTACTTTTTGTTTTTCTTCTTCTATATTCAAATTAGCCCCGCACATTAAATCCGGTAAAGAGAGTTTTGATAATTCCTGGCGTGTATACCCGCTCAAAGTACAGGCTTCCGGTGATATAGTGGTAAATTTAGAAAAAGTAAAATCTTTTTTATCTTTCGTTTCAAGCAAACATTCAAGCATAACACCGCCCAAACAACGTTTTAATGCTTCATTATGGGCAGTTCTTTCCTCAAGTACTTCCAAAAGTTGCTTTTTACCGGTGTTATTTCTAAAAATCAAAAGGAAATTATCTCCTTTTGCTAAAACGGCTTCACATTCCAAAGTAAGCCCACCGTAAGTTTTTGTAAGGGTATATTCCCTGCTGGAAAGGGTTCCTTGGTCGTAAAGTTCCTCAATATCTTTTTTAAGATAAGCGGAATCTTGCTTAACAAAAATGTCTGAAATATTCAATTTCTTCAAAGTGTTTATGTTTTTACCGAGCATCCTTTCCGCTTCTTTATTGCATTTTAAAATACCGCCTTTTTGGGAGCAAAGCAAGACACCGTCCTTGTATGCAACAAGATCTTTCCAAGATAGTGCGGAAGACACTTCTTCGGTTGTTATATTCTTTTCTTCAACAGGGGTAAGTTCTAGCAAGAAATCTGCGGTCTGTTTATTATTCAAACCTTCCCTAATATTGAAAGGGGTCATTTTAACCGCCAATTTTAAACTGCCTTTTTTAACGATTTCATGCACGGTCTTTTTAAGCCTGTCAAAATCAATTACGCCTTCAAAATCACAAGGTTCGATTTTCATTAAAGCCCTACGTGCATCCAAAGGGAAGCCTGGCAATATATAAAGGCTACCGTAAAGAGGCCTGTCTTCAGGGGTAAAACCAAGAAGGCGGCGCGCGGCTTGGTTCATATCATAGATATAACCGTTTTGTTGCAAAATTACTTGCGGTGTTTTTACGGAATCAAAGGCAAATTTAAATTTTGCTTCTTTAGTTATTTTTCCCTCGCCTTCCTCACGAAGTTCACGTGTAATGTTTCTCATGAACAAAATAACAATACGTTTGCCTAAATATTTTGCACGAACACCGGATGTTTCAAATTCTACAACATCTTCATTTTTTGATTTAAGTTTTAAAGTAACAAATTCTTGTGATGCTGTTTGGGAACTAATCTTATCATAAAACTCTTCCGCTATGGCTTTATTGCCTTTATCTACGAAGTCAAGGAATTGCTTTTTCTCCATATCTTCCAGTGCATAATTTAAAGAAGAAAGCAAGGTTTTATTTGCAAATGAAATCTTACCTTGTTCGATAATCAAAATACCTTCCCTGCAATTTTCAACAAGCAAAGAGTACTGTGTTTTTGCCTCATAAACCTGTTTTTCCATTTTGGTTTTTAAGGTAATATCTTCCGAAATCGCAAGCAGGCAATGTGGACTGCCGTCTTCATAAAATAAAGGCATTTTTACGGTATGCATAATTTTAATATCACCGCTTTGTGTGGAAATAAGTTCTTGCGGAATATCAAGTTCTTTACGCATATCAAAAACTTTGCTATCCTGCATGGAAATAAATTCTTTTTGTTCAGGGTTCAAAGAATCATTATAATGTGTTTTACCCAAAACCTCTTTTGCCGTTTTGCCGAAAATTTCAGTACACTTTTTATTCCACAAAATATATTTACCGTCATAATCTTTGGCATATAAAGCAACCGGCAAGTTATCAATTATTTCATTTAAGAAGTTTCTGGCATGCAAGATTTCAAGTTCCTGTTTATGTTTTTCCGTTACATCTTCGGTGATAGTAACAATCATTAAAGGTTTGTTTTTAGAATCATAAATCGGCGCTTTTATAGCCCTAAGTATAC
>JBGVBB010000080.1:0-7463 GCA_045225155.1 Elusimicrobiaceae bacterium | reverse complement strand
CAAATGCCGCAAAAGCAGTTTACAGTTTGCTCGATGCAATAAAGACTTGGGGTGTTTTAAGTCAAAATAAACACTATAATATTGCTTGGAACGGGCAAAATTATGTGCTTGATTTCGGGCCTCTTGCCAAAGAAAGCAAGACGGTTTTTAGCGTATATGAACCGCAAGCAAATAATGAAAGTTTGAAAGCTAAAATTACACAAAATACTACAACAACGCAAGGCAAAAAAGCACAAAAAACTTTGCCGAGTTTTGCAACTTTGAGTAATTTAGTTATAAGCGATTTACCGCAAGAAGCAAGCCCGAAAGGTATTTTAAATATCACAAAATCTTATTACTTGATTAAGGAAAATACCGTCAGGCCGCTGCGTGAAAACGAAACCATCAAAGTCGGAGATAAAATTGAAGTTCGCTTAACTATAAAAGCAGAACACAACTTTGATTTTGTGATGATTCAAGATAAAAAGCCTGCTGCTTTTGACACGGAAAAATTGCTATCCGGTTGGGTGTGGGACGGCCTTTCACGTTACGAAGATTTACAACTTGCGCAAACTAATTTCTTTATGGACTATGTGCCTGTGGGTACTTATGAACTTAAATATGTTTTGCGTCCTACTGCGGAAGGGGTATTTAATGTCGGCTCAAGCATAATGCAGAGCATGTTTGCACCTGAGGTTAGCGCGCACAGTAACAGTTTTATAATTAAAGTGGAAAATTAATTTTACGTATTTTCATTTCGCGTTATATGCACAAACGCATATAACGCGTTTGTATTTAAATGTTTTTTATTTTTCCTCAAAAATACTTGCCGGATTTAATAGGATGGCCTTGACGGTTTTTTTTTTTTTTCTAAAATATACCTATGCTAAAATAGAAAAGTTATATAGAGGAAATTATGAAAAATAAAAATGGTTTTACATTAATTGAATTGTTAGTGGTAGTTTTAATCATCGGTATTTTAGCGGCTATCGCCTTGCCGCAATATCGTATAGCGGTAACTAAAGCTAAAGTGGCCAGCATTTTACCGCTTATGCGTAATTTCAAAGATGCGTTAATGGAGTGGAAATTAACACATGGATCATACTACAAAGATGAGAGTACATATACTCCACCAAGTATGTCAGATATAGGGGTAACTCTTTCGGATGATTGGACTGTTTGGGGAGAAAGCACAGAATTTGAAAATGATTATTGGTATTGTTTTCCTAATGAAGAAGTCACAGGTTATGTACATTGTGATCATGATTTTAGTGCAGATGATAGTTTTATAATATTTATGTTCCAATCGGATGAAGAAGCATATCAAGGGGTAGCAGGTATGATGATTTGTGATGCAACAGGGCCACAAAGTAATAAACTTTGTCAAGCTTTAGGTGGCAAATTACTAAATGGTATCACTGTTTGGCGGGAACACGCTTATCGATTAAATTAACTTCTTAACTTCTTCAAGCCATAAGGCGGAAGAAACGTCACTCGGTAACCTTAAATCTGTTCGGGGGCTTAAAGATACTGTTAGTATCTTTGGGCCTTCGGGTGAGCAAGAACGCTTAAATTGTTGATTAAAAAATCTTCTGAAAAATACTTCAAGCCAATGTTTGATTTCGGCTTTCTTAAAATTACCCTTAAAGGCTGTAATCGCTGTTTTATAAATTTCTTTTGGGCCGAAATTATTAACTAAAAAGTGATATAAAAAGAAATCATGTAAAATGTAGGGGCCGACTAAATCTTCCGTCTTTTGCGTAATTTTACCTTTATTTGCAGGTTTAAGTTCGGGGGAAATGGGTGTAGCCAAAATGTCTTTTAAAACTTTGCTTACTTTTGCAGGTGCTGTTTTGGCATATTCCGCCACAACTTCCTGTATCAAAGTTTTAGGAATACCCGCATTTAAACCATACATTGAAAGATGATCCCCGCCGTAAGTTGCCCAACCTAGTGCAAGTTCTGACATATCACCCGTACCAAGAACCAAAGCACCTATTTTGTTTGAAATATCAAATAAAATTTGCGTGCGTTCGCGTGCTTGTGCATTTTCATAAGCGGTATCAATAATATTTTTATTATGTCCTATATCTTTAAAGTGTTGCAAAACAGCAGGTTTAATATCAATTTCTTCAAAATTTACGCCAAGTTCTTTGCATAAAATTTCGGCATTGTTTTTTGTTTTTTTAGTTGTGCCAAGCCCCGGTAAAGTGTAAGCAAAAATATTTTTAAGCGGTAAATTTAACAACTTGAAAGTATGAACTGCGGCAAGCAGGGCCAAAGTTGAATCAAGCCCGCCGGAAATACCCAAAATAACTTTGTTTATTCTTGTTTGTTCTAAACGCCTTGCAAGTGCAAGTGCCTGTAAATCTAACACTTCAATTAATTCCTGTTTATTTGCCGGGCTAAAGGGATGTTGTACGTCTTGCTTATCTAAAATTTTTGCCGGTTTCGTTCTGGAAATATTGTTAATCTCGCAAGTTATAATTTTAGATTGTGTTGTTAAACGGGGAGCTTCCTTTAAAAGAGAACCCCTGTTATAAATTAAGATATTTGCGCTGTAAACTGCTTCTGCCGAAGATTCCCCAAAAGCACTTGAAGCATAAATATAAGCACAATTTTGTTTAGCGGAATATTCGGAAAGCAAATTTTTAAGTTTTGTTTGTTTGCCTAAATATTCATAATTTGCCGACGGGTTAAAAATAATTTTTGCATTTTTTGGCATGGGTGGAATCGGTTTATTTAAATCAAGCCCTGTTCTGATAGCAAAAGTTGTACCGAATGTTTTAAAAGTTAAATTTGTACCGAGTGGCACTTTCTGCCCAAGTAGTGAAATTTTATTTTGTTTAATTTTACAGGCAGGAGCGAAATAGCGTATTTCGCAGTCTTCAGCGGGAACAATGCCCAAAATTTTGCCCTTTTGTAATATGGCACTTGTATTAATTATTTGGCCCTGTATTTGCAAAGGTAAGCCGACAATTAAGACTATATTTAATTTTTTTGTTTCTTTTAAAATTGTGTTTAATGCTTTTAAAGCATTATCAATTAAAAACGGTTTTAAAAATAAATCTCCGCAAGTTGCACCTGTTAAGGAAAGTTCCGGTGTCATTATAATTTGTGCCCCTTGTTTTGCGGCAAGTTTTGTTAATTTGATTATATTTTGGGCATTTTTGCTTGTATCTGCTAAGCAAATGCGTGGGCATATAGCGGAAATTTGTATATTATTCTTCATACAAATATTTTACAAAAAATTATTGCCAAATAACAAATAACTATTTAACTGAAATTTGGAAAGAAGAATTGGCGTAGCGGTTAAAATCGTCCAAAACAAGTAATTTATGTGTGCCGACTTCGGCATCAATAAAGCAAGGTTCAGCCGGTTTACTGCTGCATATAAAAGAATTATCAACAAACCAATACAGCGTTGAAGCATCCGCGTCCGCTGATGCCCGCAAAGCGATATTGTTATTATCTGCATAGTAAGTTATATCCGGCCTTGGTGTTAAAATTTCGGGTTTTTTGCCTTTGATTGTTTGTGCTTGTATTTCGCATCCCGGTTCATATAAAGGAGGTTTTAAATGGTAAATTTTTGCTTTATTGAATAGATCTTCCAAATCAGACGGCCAAAACTCATAAATACGGGTATATGTTTTGCCCTCTTCCTCGAAACAAGCCCTTAAACCGGTTGCTTTGTTAATAAGTACCGGCGTAAATATATTAGACATTTTAATAGGGGATTTGCCCAAAATAAAATAATCTTCCACAATGCTTTTGCAATATTTGTTCGGCAGGCCGCCGTCCACTTCGCAAAACTTTGTTTTTACGACATTTTTCGTGGGGAATATCGGGGGTGTAAAAGCGGAAGAACTGTCTTTGACTATCATCTCAATAATATTTGCAAAAAGTTCCCCTGCGGCAGTTCTGCCAAACATATTATTATTGCTTTTGCCGTCAAAATTACCCACCCATACACCCAAAACATAATCGCCGAAAATTCCTACAGCCCAAGCATCTTTAAAAGCAAAAGATGTACCTGTTTTCCAGCCCACTTTAATTCTGTCACCTAAATGGTTATATATTTTTTTGTTTGCATATAGAGGGTTTGAAGTCAGCATATCAAACAAGACGAAACTTGCTTCTTCGGATAGTATTTGACCTTCTTTTTTAATTTCATCATCAATTAAGAAACTGATGTTTTGCAGTTCTCCGCCGTTTGCTATTGCCGAATATAATTTTGCAAGTTCCAATAAGGAAATATCTATACTACCTATAACACCGCTTATACCGTAGTAATCTGCGGAACGTAAATTTTTTATACCGCTTTTTTTCAGCAAATTAATGAAATTGTCGAGGCCGACTTTTACACCTAAATCTATAGCGGGTATGTTCCTGCTGTTAGCCAGTGCGCTTTTGGCCGAAACAGGCCCTAAAAATTGTTTATCGGAGTTTTCCGGCGCGTATATGCCGAAGTATTGTGGGGTATCTTTTAAAAGCGTTAGAGGATGGATTAGCCCCATATCTAAAGCCAAACCGTACACAAAGGGTTTTAAAGTAGAACCAGACATTCTTTGAGCCGTAAAGCCGTTTACCTGGCCTGAAATAGTATCATCAAAAAAATCTGCGGAACCTACCGCTGCTTCAACACGCATAGTTTTTGTATTAACTAAAATTACCGAGGCATTATGTATATTAACATTACTTTTCCTGTTAACAAATTTTTTAACATAATCTTCTATTTTTTGTTGAAGGGGCAAATCTATAGAAGTGAAAATTTCAGATTTATAAAAATAATTGTTAAGATAATCTACCACATGCGGAATATAAAAAGGAAGATCGGAGGGGGAAAATATATCACTTTTAATTTTTAAAAATGTTTCCGAACTTGCATCTTGCGGATATTTTTTTATCCAGTTCTTGAATAAAGTTTCCCTAACGCTTGCCATCTCTTTATAACCTTTAGAGGTTGACGGGCGTCTTTTATTAGGGTTTTGCGGTATAACCGCTAAAGTTAAGATTTCATTTAAAACTAAATCTTGAACCCTTTTATGAAAATATATTAACGATGCCGCACCGATACCCTCAATATTATAACCGTAAGGTGCTATATTTAAATATGCTTCCAGAATTTCTTTTTTAGAATAAAATAACTCCAAATAAAAAGCATAAAATATCTGTTTAATTTTGCCCCAAACGGTTTTGCTGTTTAAATCAAAAATTATTCTTGCGGTTTGCATTGTTATAGTAGATGCCCCTATTCTTCTGTTTTTACTTATATAAGTTTCTTTAAAGGCACGTGCTATAGATAAAAAATTTACACCGAAGTGTTTATAAAAGTGTTTATCTTCATAAAGCAAAACTGCTTCTTGCATTTCTTTAGGTATTTCTTCCAAAGGTAAGAAGAGGCGGTATTTATCGTCGTAAGAAGGGATAAACCTTGCCAAAGTCTTATCTTTCAAATAAAAAGATTTCGAAAAAGTGTATTTTGTAAGTAACGGACGTTTCGTTTGTTTTAAATAAATAAATGCGGAAAATAACATACACCCTATCACTATAAAAATAATGATAGGGCGTTTGTGTTTAGTAAATAATTTTTTAACGTCTTTCAACAATCAATTTACCTTCATCTGTACCGGCACTTAAAGCACTGTTGTACATTGCTTCGGCACTGACGGCAGGGATTATAAATTCCCCGGCATTAGTTACTTTAACTTTATAGGTTAAAGTAGTTGTGTTTGGCCCATAATTGCCGAAAATAAGCAAGCGGTCTTCCATAGGTTCTGCAAATGTATAGTATCCTTGCATGGAACCCCTGATAAACATAAACGGGGCCGCAAACATATTTACTATGGCTACATTGTTTATTTGTTTACCTGTCAAAGATTTAATTTTAATTTTAACTGTTAAATCTTCACCTGCTTTTACTTTACTTACTGCTTCGCCTTTATCGTTTAATATCTCCTGGTAAATTTCTAAGCCGTTTGAATATTTCTTGGCCGGTTGTTTGTCATACCCTTCTTGTTTAAGGAACCAGAAATTCCCTAAAGGGGCACCTTTGCTGGCGGAAATTTCAAATTCATTACAATTAACAGGTATTTCATTAACTTTGGAAATATCGCCGTTTGTAACTTTTAAATTATCTTTTGAACAAGATACCGTAAAAGTTGTATCTGCACTGTTTGAATTTTCGGCATACTTTGATAGGGCTGCCATAGCGTAACTTGCGGACATTGTATTGTAATTGTTCAAAGCAATATCCCTTATCATAAGTTTTAAAATCTCTTTGTTCTTTTTATCATTTAATTTTTCAGGGAAATATTTAGCTACCAAATACAGATATTTTGCATTTCTGGTTAAGGTTGTATCATAATCTGTATAGGAGGCATATTTATCACCCGTTTCATAAGATTTTATTAAACTTTGGGCTTTATCATTATCTTGAAGCATCTTATAAGCGGCGGCTAAATAAGCACCTTCAATATTCTTTTTGTAATCCGGAATATGGGTTTCAAAATATTTTTCCAAAGATGCTAAATATGACCCTTGGCTTTCCCCGTTGCGTGCAAGCAAGTAATGCCCATAAGCCATCAATTTCGCTTGTTCATCGCGGTAAGGAATGCGGGCCACATAATTCTTTACCCTTTCCATAGACCCTGTTAGCAGGACATTAGGTGTTGTGTAACCGAATTCATCGGCTGTCAAAAGCATGTCCGCTACATACATTGTTATTTCATCATCTCCGAAACCGCTATCCCACATTGAGAAAGATCCATTATCTTGTTGCCTTAAAGATAGTTTTGAAGTAACAATGTCCAATTCTTCCTGAACTTGTTTTTTGGCATCTTTGCCTTTAACAGCGGCATGTGCCAAACGCGGGAAGATT
Source organism: Elusimicrobiaceae bacterium (assembly GCA_045225155.1). Classification (GTDB taxonomy): domain Bacteria; phylum Elusimicrobiota; class Elusimicrobia; order Elusimicrobiales; family Elusimicrobiaceae; genus Proelusimicrobium. Next base: position 604 of record JBGVBB010000080.1, on the reverse strand, counting down.
TGACTGGTTATTTGTTCCGTGCAACCGTAAGGATAATTCTTTAAGAAAGTTTCCAAAGATAAGAATAATACTAAAGGATTTTGTGAAAGTTCCAAAGTGCGTTCTGCCCTATACGGATATAAATCTCTCATTGCAAAATCTTTAATAGTAAACTTGTTATTTAATACATTACCCATAGCTATGGTTGCTTTGTATGGGCTTGCCGGCCTTACACTTAATGAGTAAGATGTTGTGTAAGTTTCTTGCAAAGATTTTTCTTTTACTTCAAGTTTAATATCATTGTTGCCAAATTCTTCCAAGGCTTGAACTTTAAAATAAATAGTTTTTTCTTCACCTTTTGATATCGTGATGTTTTGGGTTTTATCGCCTACAATTTTTAATCTGTTGGATGTATTTATTGTGGCGGAGAAATTACCTTTGCTTAATTTGTCATTTTCATTTGCAATCCTTAAACCGACGTCAAAAGTATCACCCGGGGCTGCCATACGCGGTGCGGAAGCACTCAAAATTACCGGTGATTTTACTTTAACATTTTGGGAATTGCTTCCAACCGCTTGGTTGTTGACTGCCACAGCCATAACCCTTATGCTACCGTTAAAATAAT
>JBGVBB010000079.1:0-12450 GCA_045225155.1 Elusimicrobiaceae bacterium | reverse complement strand
ACTTTTGACGACGGTTCAAAAACAGAATTAAGCCCTTTATGTTTGGCTTTTGCAAACGGCAATCAATACGGTTGTGATTTCGTTATTGCACCGAAAGCAACTTTAGATGACGGATTACTTGATATGATTAATTTACCGCCTACAAATATAATAAAAATGCTAATCGGTTTCCCTAATTTTTTTAAACAAAATCTAAGCCCTGTTAAATTAACAAATACAAAAAAAATTAAAGATGTTTTAATAACAATTAAAGGGACGTTTGCTTACCATATTGACGGCGAACCGCGCGAATGCAAAGACGGTAAGTTAAAAATTACGGTACATCCTAAAAGTTTAAATATTATAATCCCGGAGGAATAAATGGCAACACCCCGCAAAAAAACAACAGGCCGCAAACGCAGTTCAACGTCCAAACAAATTAAATTTTGGGCAAGTGTGATTATTACAGTTATTTTGTACTTTATGCAACAGCAAGGCAAACCGCTGAGCAAACCTGATAATATGGATCAAAACCAAGTATTTGATAATGTTTCCATAGCATCTATATATGACGGTGATACTTTTAAAATAAATCTTAATTGCTCCCTTGCCGTATATTGCGAAAAGGTGCCTGTGCGTGTACGCGGTGTTGATACACCTGAAATAAAGGGCAAAACGGAACGCGAAAAGAAACTTGCACAAAAAGCCAAAGAATTTTCTAAAGACTTTTTAAACCAAGAACCTATTAATTTATCTAATTGCAGCCGTGATAAATACTTCCGTCTGCTTTGTGATGTTAAAAACGGGCAAGGCAAAGATTTAGCACGTGAACTTATTAAGCATGATTTAGGTTATTCCTACGACGGCGGAACAAAAAGCGATAAGTATCAGTAATTTTTACGTTAATTTTAGTATAAATCACAAGTATACCTACTGCCTGAGACACCGCAAGTTTCAGGGAAACTAGATAAATTCTTACAAAGTTTTTTACCTTGTTCTCCACTTAGAGTCCATGCTGCGCACAATGCCCTTCTTCCATTCCACATGTTTACATTGTCTAATCTTAAATTGTAATCCATGGATCTATCCCCATCTTTTAATAATATAGCTATAACTTGAGTATAGAATAAAATAACTACGCTATTACCATTGTTGAAAAACATCGCATCATAATTAGCTAAATTATAGTTCATATTGTTAGCACCCGTAAAACTGCCCTCTTCGCCACCCGGAACTTCGACATCCAAATCGCTAAAATGTTCGGCATATTCACTATTTACTAAGTAATATCTTTCTTGTGCGTCTTTTACCGCCTTTGCGACATTCATAAGCGTGGTATATTTACTTTTCAGCACAGCATACCTATATTGCGGTAATGCGATACCGGCAAGTATACCAATAATTAACACTACAACTAATAATTCAATCAAAGTAAAGCCCTTATTTAATTTTTTCATATTTTTCCTCTTGTAAATTTAGCAATAATTTAATGTTTCTATATATAAATCATAGAAAAAAAAAAAAACAAGTCAAATCAAGCATGTTTAAATACATTAATGAATAGTTATACGGAAAGGTAAATTATTTACTTGGTAAAAGTGCTTTAATCGCTTCGTATTTTTTATTGAAGATGTATCCGAAAATTGTATTACTCCACACAAAAAACGGTGTTAAAAGCATAGTTCTGTAAATTATTTTGCGGCTAAATTTCGGGCGGTATTTTATATCAAGCAAATTGCGGCTGCATAAAATCACATGGTAGGTTTCAAGTGCCCACAAAACAGGCCACATTACCGCAGCGCGCGCAAATACTTTATAAAAAGGAATTTGTTTTAAAAAAGAAGGCGCAACACCTATATTATCAAGCCCGAAATGCAACCATTTATAAACGATAGGTAAAAATAATTTATAATTTTTCTTTTCTTGTAAATCTTGCGGCATAAGGCTATGTTTGGTAAGGTCCGTTATCGGCAAATATATGCGGCCGATTTTTAAATCAGAAGCAACATCTTTTAAAATATTTGTAATTTGCAGAGCCATACCGATTTTGTGGGCTTCATCAACAAACTTTTGATTTTCTTTTCCGTTAAGCAAAAGTTTTGCCCAAAAAACGCCCGGTGCACCGCCCATATGCGCGCAATAATCAATAGTTTCCTTATCACTCGGAACGGCTTTTAAAAGGTAAGTTAAATCTTCATCGGCGAAATAATTTAAGTCCCACTCCATAGCATTTGATACGGCAGTAACAACTTCCAAAGTATCCGCTTGGGCACGTTTATCTAAATTTGCATAAGCATTTAAACAAAGCGGTAAATTTTCAAGCAAGATATTTTCTTTTTCATATTTTTTATCTGTCTGTAAATTTAGAGCAAGGTATTTGGCAAGTAATTCTTTATCTTGTGTTTTAACTAAATTGGGATAATTATTAACGAAATAAATCCTGTCCTTTAAAGGCAAAATAGGGGTATCTGCAATAGTATCTGCTATTCTGCAAAGCAAATATGCGACGGTAAAAACCTGCCTTTGTTTGCGGGGCATAATTTTTGCACTTAAATATAAAGTACGTGCGTTTTCTTTTAAAAGGGTATCTAAGTCCATATTAAAATTTTAACATATTTGAAAATAGGAGGTTTGCAGTTTATATTTTTTGCCGGCTAATTCTTTTGGGCGAATTTTAGTTTTTCTTTTCCTAGAGTACCGCAAACTCACGCAGTTCGTTTTACTTCTTGGTACACGTCGTTAAAGAAAAACTAAAATTCTCTCAAAAATACTTGCCGGGTTTGGGGGTTCGGTTTGATTTTATTAAAAAATCTTTATGCGAAACAAACTGCGTAAAACTTAGGTATAATATATTTATGGCAGATATAGATATTGAAACCACTATAAGTGATGTTAAACTTTTTTTAGAAAAACTAAAGGGTGAACTCCCGGAAGTTTTTAATAAACCTACCCCGGCAACGGAAGGAGCGGAAGCGGAAACCCAAACCCAGCCAGAGCAGGAAACGGCCGGCAAAGTTTTATATTTGGGAAATTTGTGCGACGCGGAACTTTCCTTAAAACCTGAGCAAAAAGAACCAACGGTTTTTGTCGCCGACAATAAATTTTATATTACCTTAACAAATAAAGAGCAAGATCCTTCCGCACTTTGTGAAGATTTCTTACGCCGCCAAGCGTTAGATTTTTTAACTGCACGCGCAAAAGAACTTGCCGCGAAAATGGAAGTAACTTTTAACAATTTAACCGTTAAAGACCAAAAGAGTTTATGGGGCAGTTGTTCACAAAAAAATAATTTAAACTTTTCATACCGCTTAATCAAAATGCCGCGTGCGGTTATTGATTATTTAATTGTTCATGAACTTGCACACCTTATTCATTTTGATCACAGTGCCGATTTTTGGGCTACCGTAGAAAAGTTTATACCCGACTACAAACAACATCGCAAATGGCTTAACAATAATAAATATGCCGTTATGGCACAAAGCAATGTTTCTTTAGAAAATTTAAAAGAAACACAGGTAAAAACCAACGGGGAAAATTAATGTTTAAAAAACTTATTTTTACTTTACTTGCATGTCTTCTTTTCTGCTTAAGTTTTGCAGCAGAAACATTGCCGGTGATATTCCAAGGTAAAAATAAGACACCCATATCAATACGAACCAGTGATGGGGAAATATTTGTTGAAGCCCGCGACATGGGTAAATATTTACGTTTGCAAACAAATCTTTTTTGGAATTCCGGCCAACTTAACTTAAGAGGGAAAAACGGTTATTTTGCAACTTTAAGGCAAGGGGAAGGTTTTGCTTCCGTAAAGGGGCAACGCGAAACGCTTACCGCTGCACCGTTTATGTTAAAACGTTCGTTATACGTGCCTATAACTTTTTTTACGGAGGGTTCTGCCTTTTCCGCAGGTAATTATCAAGCCGTTTTTGACGGCGAAAAAATAATAATTGAAAAAGAAGGCCACTTGCCTACCATAGAAAAAAACAAGGAAGAAAAAACAGAGCAAGCCCCTACTGTAACCGAAAACAAAGAAGAAACACTACCCGAAGCCAGAGCTGCAGATGATGATGAAATTGAAGAAGTGGGCGGTGAATTTTTTAAACAAATCCCCGGTGCAAATTTACCGACACCGACAGTTATAAATAAACTTGATACTTCCAAAAAGAATTTACCTTTTGTTCCAAAAGATTTAAAGAAGGAAAGCGTTTTACGTGTTTGTATTGATGCCGGCCACGGCGGCAAAGACCCAGGGGCAAATTACCGCGGTATTGCTAGGGAAAAGGAACTTAATTTAATTGTAGCTAAAGAACTTGAAAAACTTTTAAAGAGAAATAAAAAAATACAAATCAAAATGACACGTACCAATGACACTTTCATTCCGCTTGGAACACGTGCAAAAATTGCAAACGATTTTAAAGCAGATATTTTTGTTTCAATACATGCAAACGCCGCGCCCAATAAAAAGGCAAAAGGGTTTGAGGTTTATTTCCGCTCCGATAAAGCATCAGATAAAGAAGCCGCCCATACAGCAGCCCTTGAAAACGAGGCCTTAAATTATGAAGAAAAGGGCGTTGGTAATGTAACTTATGCCGATTTACTTTTAAATTCCCTTGCTACAAATGAGAATATAAATGAAAGTTCAAAACTCGCCGCACGAATAAGAAACAGCGTTTCCGATAAAAGCAGAAGTATAGGTATAAACGTAAGTACGGAAAAGAGTATTAAACAAGCCAATTTCTATGTTCTACAAGGTGTAAAAGCACCGTCTGTATTGGTAGAAATGGGCTATGTTACAAACAAGGACGATAAAAAACGCCTTAACAATAAAAAGATTTTACAAATGATGGCTTTATCTATCAGTAACGGTATTTTAACTTACGCCCGCCAAGAAGGCTGGAAGATTTAAAAATTAATGTCTATATAGGCGGTATTGATTACAAACAGTATTACCTGTTGTACCACAATTATTGTAATTATTTGAAACTAATTCCCCACCTAAACTCTTACAAATTTTATCCCCTAAATCTTTTGTGGAAGCATAGGTTACACATCGGGTGTTCCCCTTAGATCCACTGCCTCCAAACTTATAATAGAAAGTGTAAGAAGCAATTCTTTGGTCACTATTACTTTTAAACAAAATACCGGACATGTAACCGTTATCCGGCCTAATACCGCAATCACCGATAAAATAACGGTCTTCAGCTCCTAAAGTTAACCCTTCCGGTAAAGAAACAGAAAGATCTTCTAAATCTGTTGTATATCGATTGTGAATTAAGTAGAATTCTTCTTCAGCATTACCCAAAGCACGCACCATGTTTATCATTTGCGAATATTTCGCTTTATAAACAACCAATTTATATTGAGGTAAAGCTATTGCGGCAAGTATACCTATAACAAGTACAACTACCAATAATTCAATTAAAGTAAAACCCTTTTTCATATTTTTGCTCCAAATTTGTTTTCAATATATTTTATATATGGAAATTATAGAAAAAAAAAAAAAACAAGTCAAAAAAAACTCATTTAAGACAAACCATTCAGTATTTTGTATAATTTACTTATATGTCTATAGTAAACTTTAAAGAAATTGATGCCCGTCAACAAAAACGCTGGCAAGAGGCAAAACTTTTCAAAACAGGCAAATTGCCTAAATCTAACAAAAAATTTTATTGTTTAGATATGTTCCCTTACCCTTCAGGGCAGGGTTTACACGTCGGCCACCCGGAAGGGTATACGGCCTCTGATATCTTAGTCCGTTTTAAAAGAATGAACGGATATTCCGTATTGCACCCCATGGGTTGGGATGCCTTCGGTTTACCTGCGGAAAACTATGCCATCGCAACAGGTGTGCACCCGGCAATAACAACACAAAAAAATATTGACAATTTCCGCCGCCAAATCAAATCTTTCGGTATGGCTTATGATTGGGACCGCGAAATAAATACAACATCCCCCGAATATTATAAATGGACACAATGGATATTTTTACAGCTCTATAAAAAAGGCCTTGCCTATCAAAGCACAGTGCCAATAAATTGGTGCCCATCTTGCAAAACAGGCCTTGCAAATGAGGAAGTCTTTGGCGGGCGTTGCGAACGCTGCCAAACACCTATTGAGAAGAAAAATTTACGCCAATGGATGTTAAAAATTACCGCTTATGCTCCGCGTTTGCTTGAGGATTTGGAAGGGCTTGATTGGCCTGCATCTACACTCTTGATGCAAAAAAATTGGATAGGGCAGTCCAACGGTGCTGAAGTTACTTTTAAAGTTGCAAATTCTGATGCACAAGTTACGGTTTTTACAACGCGCCCGGATACTCTTTTCGGTGCTACATATATGGTACTTGCACCGGAACATGAACTAGTTTCAAAAATTACTACACCCGAGCAAAAGGAAGCAGTTTTATCTTATCAAAAACAAGCAGCCGCAAAAAGCGATATTGAACGTGCCGACGCGGAAAAAGAAAAAACCGGCGCTTTTACAGGTGCTTATGCAATAAACCCTGTAAATAATAAACAAATCCCGATTTGGATTGCAGATTATGTTTTGACAGGTTACGGAACAGGTGCAATTATGGCAGTCCCCGCACATGATACACGCGATTATGCTTTTGCCAAAAAATTCAATTTACCTTTAATTGAAGTTATTTCCGGCGGAGATATTACTAAAGAAGCCTATACCGAAGACGGCAAACTTGTAAACTCCGGCTTTTTGGATGGTTTAAATGTTAATGACGCAAAAGCCAAAATGATTAAATTTTTGGAAGAAAACCATATCGGTAAAGCAAAAACAACTTACCGCTTGCGCGATTGGGTATTTTCCCGCCAACGCTACTGGGGCGAACCTATCCCAATAGTGCATTGTGAAAAATGCGGAGTTGTTCCTTTACCGGAAAGCGAATTGCCTTTACGTTTACCTGATATGGAAAAATTTGAACCGAGCGGTACAGGTGAATCACCGCTTGCAAATGTGGAAAGTTGGGTAAACACCACTTGCCCTGTTTGCGGCGGTAAAGCCAAACGCGAAACAAACACTATGCCCCAATGGGCCGGCTCTTGCTGGTACTATTTAAGGTATATGGACCCGCAAAATAATAATGCTTTTGTTGATAAAGAAATTGAAAATGCATGGGGACCGGTTGATTGTTATATCGGCGGTGCGGAACATGCAGTTTTACACCTTTTATATGCACGCTTTTGGCATAAAGTTTTATATGATTTGGGCTTAGTTCACACCAAAGAACCTTTTGCCAAACTTCGCCATCAGGGCATGATACTTGCATTTTCTTACCGCGACAAAAACGGTTCATATCATCCTTATGAAGATATTGATTTTAAAGACCCCAAAAACCCTTGCTTAAAAGACGGGGGCGGTGCCTTAACTTCAATGATTGAAAAGATGAGTAAGAGCAAGAAAAATGTTATTAACCCCGATGAAATTTTAAGTGAATACGGTGCTGATGCCTTTAGATGTTACGAAATGTTTATGGGCCCGTTTGACGCAAGCAAACCTTGGGATACAAAGGGTATTGAAGGTATTTCCCGCTTCTTAAAACGTATTTTTGCTTGGGCGGAAGACCTTAAAATTACCGATATTAAATTACCCCAGGAACTTGAAATTTTAAAGAATAAAACCATCAAGAAAGTAACGGAAGATATTGAAAACTTTAGCTTTAATACCGCGATTTCCGCCATGATGATTTTCTTTAATGAACTTGGTAAATATAAAGAAGTAAACCAAGACATATTTGCAAGTTTTATGAAAATTTTACATCCGTTTGCCCCCCATTTAACCGACGAACTTTGGCAACAGGCCGGCAATCAAACATTTTTACTGAATGAAGCCTGGCCGACAGTTAATGCGGAAATGCTTAAAGAAGAACAACTTGAAATGGGTGTTCAAATAAACGGTAAAATTAAAGACAGGGTTAAAATACCTGCAAGTGCAACAAAAGAAATTCAGCAAGAGGCCGCTTTAAATTCTGCTAAAATAAAAACCTTGCTTGAAGGGCAAGAAATAATTAAAATTATAGTAGTGCCTTTAAAAATGGTCAGCATTGTTGCAAAACCCAAAAAATAGGAGTATTTATGAAAAAACTCATTTGCCTTTTAGGCTTAATTTTGGCAATTTGTGCGTGTAACAGTTTACAAGATCAATACTATTACCGCCCCAATGCTCAAATTATGCCGCAACATATTACAAAAATCCATGTTAGGCCGATCATTAACAGAACGGAAGTTTTTGCCTTGGAAGACCGCCTTGTGATTGAAGTGGTAGATGAGTTTTTAAGAAACGGATCTTACAGTATAACACAAGAAGAACAAGCCGACGGAATTTTAGCAGGCGAAATCTTACGATATATTTTGATTCCCGTTCAATATGATACGCAACTTGTGCCTACGGTTTACCGTATGGAAGTTTTATTAAACCTCCGCTTTATTGATAAAAATTCCCAAGAAACTATTTGGCAAGAACCGGCACTTCAACAAATTTACATCTTTTCTGCCGCCACTTTGGACGGCGGTATGACAGAAGAACAGGCACGTGAAGAGCTGTGGAAGAACTTCGCTAAAATGATAGTTAAACGTACTGTGGAAGGTTTCGGTTCCGTAGGCAGCGAAATACGCCAAAGAAGCCAAATAAACCCAAACCAAACGACAATCACAAAGTAGTATGAAAAAGTTAACTGCGGAACAACTTAAAAAAAGTATTGCTTCAGGGGAAATTGCACCTGTTTATTTGTTCAGCGGTGATGATTTGTTTAGAAAACAAGAAATAACAAAACAAATTATCTCAACTTTAAAAACAGATGAATTCAATTTAACGCAAGAAGATTGCCAACAAACAAAAGATATCGGAGAGGTTTTAACCCTTGCTAACACTATGCCCGCTTTTGCTGACAGACGTGTAATCGTATTAAATAATATTGATAAACTTACCAAAAACCCTTTAGCGGCTTTAACTAATTATTTGCAAAATCCGTTAAACACGACTTGTTTGATTTTATTTCATAATGACTACAAGAAATTTAAAAAAGATAAGGTTTTAACTTCCGCTTTAAGTGAAAATTCCGTTGAAGTTCTTTTTGACGAATTAAAAGGTGCAAGTTTGCAAAAATGGCTTAAAGAAAATTTTGCCGCTAAAGGTTTAAAAATAAACACTGATACTTTATTTATGCTTGAAGAACTTGTGGGGGCAGATTTAACTGCTTTGACAATGGAAATTGAAAAATTATCCCTGTTACTTGCGAAACGTGAAGACAAAACCGTAACGGAAGAAGATTTACTTTCAAGCATAGGTTATTCTAAAGAAGAAAACCCTTTTGCCTTAAATAATGCCGTTCTATCTTTAAATAAAAAAGAAGCACTTAAAATAATTGATAATCTTTTAAAAGCAGGTGAAGAGCCTATTGCGATTTTAAACAAAATCAGTAATCCTGCCATGAAACTTTTTAGAATAAAGCGCTTGGCAGAAGCAGGTGTGCCGGCTTTTCAAATAACTTCACAAGCGGGGTTGCTGCCTTGGGAATCACGCTTGGTAAATGTAGCAAGGAATCTCCCCCCAAGTTCCGTTATGTTAAGGGCAATAGATAAAATTATTGAAGCGGATTTGGCCTTTAAAACTTCTACTGCAGATAATGCCGGCGTAGTTTTAAAAGGTTTAATACTTTCTTTACTTCCTAATTAGTTTGTGTTGTGGTTGAAACTACCGTTTGTGCTGTACCCGAAGATACCGTTTGCACTGTAGTTGAAGATGCCGTTTGTGCAGTATCGGTAGAAACAGTCTGTAATGTTGTTGTCGAAATTACTGAATTATTTATATTTTGAAGTGTTAAACTGCTTGGAATAACAGATTGATTTTCATTTTTTATAACTAAAACTTCTTTAGGTGTTTCAAGCGGATAAGAAGTTTCTATCAAAGCAATAATTTTTTTATATTCTTCCCTAACTTTTATATACGGGGCAGTATGTTCGGGCTGATTTTGAAGTTTTAAAAGTTCCAAAGAATAATTTGCGGCTGCCTCTTTATAATAAAGTTGCAAAATGGTGCGTTTAAAATCATTTTCAAAACCTATAATTTCCTCTTGATCACGGCCTGCTTCAATTAAAATATTTTTGTACTTTTCCGCTTCTTTCAAAATTGTATCTATTTGCGGAACACTATCGACATTAAAAGAAGCCTTCGGTTTTTGGGGAACGACTATGTTTTTTTGATCGAAATTCTTCTGCGGGAGGTAAACATTACCTATAACAAGCCCCGCTATAAAGAGAATAGAAATGATTAATAGACGCAAGATATTTGCCATATATAAATTATATCATTTTCCTAAAAATGTCTTGTAATACAAAAGTGCAATAATTGTTTTACTGTCGGTAATTTTACCGGTTTTGACCATTTTTAAAGCTTGATTTAAAGAAATCCATTTCACATTTACAAATTCATCTTCATCAAGGTGCATTTTGCCTGCTTTTAAACCGGATGCATAAAAAATATGTAAATTTTCGTCGGCAAAAGCAGCGGATGTGTTAAAAGTCAAAATCTTTTTTATAGTTTTTGCCGTATAGCCGGTTTCTTCCTTTAATTCTGCTTTTGCGCAGGCAAGCGGTGTTTGGCGCGGTTTTAATTTGCCGGCAGGTATTTCAAGTGTAACTTTTTTGATAGGGTAGCGGTATTGTTCAACAAACAAAACTTTGCCGTTCTCCACCACCAAAACAGCACTTGCACCGGGGTGTTCCATATATTCGCGTTTTGATATAGCCCCGTTTATTAAGCGGACTGTATCTACTTTAAAATTTACTACACCCTCGTAAATTGTTTTGGAATTTACCTTTTTTTCTAATAATTTACTATAATGTTTAGGCACGGGTACACCCCCAATCGTTTTAATATATTTTAACTTTTTTTGAAGGCTTGATGTATGAGTTCATTTGTTCACTTGCATAATCACACGGAATATTCCTTGCTTGACGGGATGTTACGCGTTACTAAAAACGGTAAAGGACCGTCTGATTTTCTAAAAAGCATAGATAAAACAAAAATGCCTGCTATGGCAATAACCGACCACGGCAATATGTACGGCGTGCCTGAATTTTATAAAATGCTTTCTTCGCTTGAAGTTAAACCTATTATCGGTTGTGAAATGTATTTTACGCAAGGTAAATACACAAACCTTTCAAAAACAGGCAGCACGGCAAACCATATAACAATTTTGGCTAAAGATAAAGTAGGCTATAACAATTTAATGAAATTAAATTCCGCAGCATGGACAGAAGGGTTTTACTATCATCCCCGTATTGATTTTGACTTACTAAAAGAAAATAAAGAAGGTTTAATAGTCCTTTCGGGTTGTATGAAAAGCGAACTTTCGCAAATCGCTTTAACCGAGGGCGTTGATGCTGCCGTAAAAGTTGCCATGCGTTACCGCGATATGCTTGGACCGGAAAATTATTATATTGAAATTATGGACCACGGTATACCCGAAGAAAAAATCATCTTAAAAAATTTACTTGAAGTTTCTAAAAAGACCGGCATACCTTTGGTGGCAACTAATGACTGCCACTATGAAAAACGCGAAGATTGGCAAGTGCATGACGTGCATATTTGTATTGCAACGGGTAAAACTTTAGACGATCCGCACCGCCTTAAAATGACAACCCATGAACTGTTTTTTAAATCCGCCGAAGAAATGGAACAGTTATTTTCTTATGTTCCCGAAGCCTTAAAAAATACTCTTGAAATAGCGGAAAAATGTAATGTTAAAATAGAAAAAGACGGTTATGTTATGCCGGACTTTCCTATACCGGCCGAATTTAAAGGTTACCCGGAATATTTAAAGCACCGTTGTTATGAAGGGCTTAAAAAGAAACTTAAAACAGATGATATCCCCCAACAATATAAAGAACGCTTGGAATATGAACTCAGCGTTATATCAACTATGGGGTTTGCGGTTTATTTTTTGATAGTATCTGACTTTATACAATATGCCAGAAGCCAAGATATTCCAATAGGCCCGGGGCGTGGTTCTGGGGCAGGTTCTTTGGTGGCTTACAGTATAGATATTACGCGTGTGGATCCTTTAAAAAATAAACTTCTTTTTGAAAGATTTTTAAACCCGGAACGTGTAAGTATGCCGGATTTGGATATTGATATTTCAGATGCCGGGCGTGAAGAAGTTATCAATTATATGCGCCGCAAATACGGTATAAAAAACGTGGCAAGCATTATAACTTTCGGTACAATGAAGGCTAAACTTGCTTTAAAAGACACTGCCCGCGTGCTTGGTTTTGAGCCCGCGGAAGCAAACCGTCTTTCAAAACTTATACCCGATGCCTTAAATGCAACTATTGCCGATTCCATAGAAAATATTCCGGAAATTAAACAAGAAATTGCAAAAAGCGCAAAAGTAAAACAACTTTTTAATTATGCCACGAAAATTGAGGGGTTAAAACGTCATACCGGGGTGCATGCCTC
>JBGVBB010000078.1:0-11906 GCA_045225155.1 Elusimicrobiaceae bacterium | reverse complement strand
TAAGCAAGGCAGGCACTTGCGGCATACCGCGAACGACGGCAAAATCTGCCTGAAAATAACCGTTATCGGGGAGGCCGATATTTTTTGCAAAACTCTTTTCCATCGCTTTTGCAAGCGGAATACCTTGCTGATAATAATAGTAAAAAGAGAACCCAAGTTCACGCTTTAGAGGGTTAATAGAATCAGGCAAAGCATTTAAGTGTAAACTTAAAAACAAATCCGGGTTAAATAAACCTGCGCGGTAAGTTCTGTCCGTTAAGCCGAGTGTTTCCGTTTCGTCTTTAGTTACAAAAATTGTTGCACCGTACTTTTCAAGTTCGCGTTTTACGGCAATGGCAATTTTGTAATTCATTTCATATTCAAGCAAGCCGCTGGGACCTACAGCCCCGTCATAAGGAACTGTGCGTTTTGGGGAATGCCCCGGGTCCAAAACTATACGCAAATCTTTAAGCGGTTTTTTATCGGTAAATTTAAAATCACGGGAAGTAAAAAGTTCAAAAATCAAATTATTTTCTTCGTATTTGTAATTAAACCCACGCAGACGTTTACCGCTTTGGAAACGTGCCGTAATTTTTTTAGTTGTCGGCGACATGACATTGTATTCAAGCCCGTTCACGAGTTTGGTTTGAACTTTTGTATTAAAGGTATTTATTGCTTGGGTGTTATATAAAATAATACTGAAAGATTGATCTGTTTGAGAAGTAGAAAAACTTACACGTTCCGTATTTTTTATAATTATTGTTGTTTTATTATCTTTTTCTTCCGTCGCAATTTGCCAAGCGATGTTCCTGGGCAAAATAACTTTTTTGTTCATACTGAGTAGGGTTTGATCTAAATAACCGATTTTATCATCATCCAAAATAACTTTATAATAACCGTCTATTTTCCCATCTGTCAAAACTGTATTAAAAAGGCGTGTTTGATAATCATAACCGCCACTCCTGTTGGGTTGGTTGCGTAAACGTAAATTTTGGCCACGCACTTTAGCAGGCCTTAAAATATCTTTTTCATGCAATACTTTAAGTTTACCCTCGGCTGTAATTTTGCCTTTGTATCTGCCACTGTAATTATAAATACGATAGACGGGCTTTTTACCGTTTTTAAGAATTTTATCTTTCCCTAAAACTACTGTTTTTTTGTAAATGTTAGGATTTAAAACTTCTTCTTCAAGTTCCATTTCTTCAAACAAAGGCGGAAGTGAAACGGTAACTTTATGGTAAGGGCTTGCTTCAACTTTAAAAGTAATTTCGGAAGTATTTGCAAGTTCGCTGTCGCCTTTAGGAAAGGCACTGCCCTCAAGTAAACGCGGAGTTTTAAAATATGCGTCTTTATCTATACCTTGCACTTCAACAGTACGAACTGCCTGGTAAGTTTTTTCCCCGCCGGAATATTCAAGTACGAGTTCATTCTTCCCGGCTTTTACGGGAACATAACCCAAATATGCACCTGTTGCATATAAATCTATTTTTTGCCCGTTTATCGTCAAAAGACCGGGGCCCATAGTTTTGCCGAAAATAAAAATACCTTTTGCACCTTCGCCGATTTTTGCGCCTTCCGGCGGATATTCAACGGTTATTGGGTAAATTTTCCCGGGGCGTTTTTCCCAAACTTCAAGGCTCGGTGCGACGGGTAAAGCAAAAATTTCTGTTGCAAAAAACAACAAAGAAAGTAAAAAGGGTATTTTATTCATACTAATAAAATGATAACATAATTATATGGAGTTTGCACGCGAAATTGTTAAAGACCTTAATAAACTTTTGCAAATTGACTTAACCCCGGAACAAAACGGCCTTCAGGTTGAGGGTACAAAAGAAATTAAAAAAATCGTTTTTGGGGTATCGGCCAATATGGCATTGTTTGAACAAGCCGTTAAAAAAGGTGCACAGATGCTTATCGTCCACCACGGTTTACTTTGGGGACATGAGCAAAAATTAACCGGGGTATTCGGCGCACGCGTGAGGTTCTTAATTAAAAATGATTTAAACCTTGTCGCATACCATTTACCTTTAGATAAACACCCGGTTCTCGGCAATAATGCCGGGCTTGCAAAAATGTTGGGCCTAAAAAATTTAAAACCGTTTGGCACATATAAAGGCCTTAAAATAGGTTTTAAAGGCAATTTACCTAAACCGAAAAGTTTTGAAAATATTTTTAAAATTCTCGGCGGTGAAGGTTTGAACTTCGGCCCGAAACAAATAAAAACCGTCGCCATTGTAAGTGGCGGTGCACACGATATGCTTGAAGAAGCTATTCAAGAACATGCGGACCTTTATATCTGCGGTTCACGTGATGAATACGTGCAAGAACTTGCCCGTGAAGGCAAAATAAATTTTATAGCGATGGGGCATTATAATTCTGAAAAACTAGGAATTCTAGCGCTTAAAAAGTATATAGATAAAAAGTACAAAGTAAGCACTGAATTTGTAGATATTAAAAACCCCTTCTAGGAGAATGTATGGAAAAAATGTTTGATAACATCAGCAAAATGAAAGGCTACGCCTTGGAACTTCAAAAAAATATGACTTGCCGCCCGGCACTTTCCCCGAAAGTAGGCGGAAAAGGTGAATACCAAAAAGCTTTATATCTTGAAGGCGAATTAAATAAAATTAAATTTGATGAATTATTCCACGTTGATGCACCCGATACAACCGCCGAAGGCAATATCCGCCCAAACATTATTGCAAAATATTACGGCGAAGATAAAACAAAAACTTTATGGCTTATGGCACATATGGACGTTGTTGCCGCGGGTGATTTATCTTTATGGAAAACAAACCCGTTTGAACTTTCTTTAGATAAAGATAAAGATACTATTTACGGCCGCGGTGTAGAAGATAACCAACAAGCAGTAGTTGCCGCAATACTTACCGCAAAAACAATCGCAGAAAGCGGAAAACGCCCACCGATTAATTTAGGTGTTATGCTTTTAAGCGACGAAGAAGAAGGTAATGAATACGGCCTTGAATATTTGCTTAAAGAACGCCCGGACATCTTCGGCAAAAATGATTTGTTTATAATCCAAGACTGCGGCGACCCGGAAGGCCGTGAAATAGAAATCGCGGAAAAAAGCGCTTTATGGTTTAAATTTACCGTCGTGGGCAAACAATGCCATGCATCAATACCGAACCTCGGCAAAAATGCTTTTGAAGCAGGTGCAAATTTGGCTGTACGCTTAACAGACGGCCTTAGAAAGAAATTTAATAAAAGGGACCCTTTATTTTCCCCGGATGTAAGCACTTTTGAATTAACTAAAAAAGAAGCAAATGTCCCTAACGTCAATATAATACCGGGAACCGATGTCTTTTATATGGACTGCCGTATCTTCCCTTGTTACTCAAAAGAAGAAGTTATGGAAGAAATTGAGAGAATAGCAGATACCGTAGAAAACGATTTTAAAGTAAAAGTTACTTTTGAAAAAGTAATGGATATTTCATCGAAAGCAACACCGCAAGATTCACCTTTGGTTAAAGCATACGCAGATGCAGTTAAAGCAGTAAATAAAGTTGAACCGAAAATTATCGGCGTAGGCGGTGGAACTTTTGCCGCAGATATCAGAAATTTAGGGTTACCGGCAGTAGTCGGCTCAAAAATTTACAGTAACCCCCACGGGCCGAACGAAAGAACACGTTTGAGTTTCGTGTTAGACGATGTTAAATTGCTCGTCTATGTTTTAACACATTTAAAATAATATGATAAAAAACAAAAGCCCCTTCGCTAGGGAAATATTAGTAACTATTTTCTTGATTATTTTGTTATCTGTGTTATGTGTTAAGAAAGTAAGAGATTTAAAAATTCTTGCACAGGAAAGTATCTCACAGAAAAATGAGCAAATTATCAGGGAAGCTTTAGCTATTTACCGCGGTGACAATGAAGGCCTTTGCCCCATACATTTGGCAGACCTTAAGGGTGATTATTTAAATAATATCCCCCCTTATTTTCATAACGGGCAACCAAGTGACAAAATAAAAGAAGGGGTAAGTTACCAAGAGATTTTCGACGGCACAGGCGGTTGGCTTTATATAAACAACAAATCTGATAAAGATTATTGTGAAATTTATCCTAATGCCGAGGTCTAATTAAGGGAATTTATGGAATCGTTCGTTTATATTTTGAGTTTAATTTTAGGTGCAATGGTGGGCAGTTTCTTGAATGTTTGCATTTACAGAATACCGGAAAATGTTTCACTTTGGTGGCCACCTTCCACTTGCCCGAAATGTAAAACAAGAATTAAATTTTACGACAATATTCCTGTACTAAGTTACCTTATTTTACGCGGTAAATGCAGGAGCTGCAAAGCAAAAATTTCCGTTCAATACCCTATTATTGAAGCTTTAACATCATTATTAACTTTGCTTGTGGTTTACAACTTCGGGTTAACTTACTGGACAGCAGTTGCATTGTTTGTTACTTATTCTTTAATAGTGTTATCTGTAATAGATTTTAGATTGTTTATTATTCCGGATAGGTTTTCCATCGGTTTAACTGTTTTGGGGCTTTTGGTATTTTTTATTAACCCTGCTTTCAGCGGTGTTTTAAAAGCAAAATTTATACAATGTTTGGCAGGTGGCGCTATTGGATTTTTCGGGCTTTGGGGCATGGCAATAATCGGCAGTGTGATTTTTAAAAAAGAAGCCATGGGCGGCGGTGATATCAAATTAACGGCAGCCGTGGGCACCTTAACCGGAATAGGCGGAGTTATATCAACTTTGATTATTTCTTCTTTCCTAGGTTTAGTTTATTATGCCGCTTTATTTATTTTAAAAAAAGATCCGCAGAACAAAACAATTCCCTTTGGTCCTTTTATCAGCATAGGCCTATTTATTAATATACTAATACCAAATAATTTGCTATTATTATATTAATATGAAAAAGATAATAATATTTTCTTTAGTTTTATTTTTGAATTCCGCAATATTTGCAGAAGTTCATGTTCTGCAAGGTGTTACAACACCTAAAAAACATGAAATCGCAATATACCCAACACCCGACCCAATAAATATAGATGACGAGATGTTACCTACAACTACCGATTATTATATTTTTGAACATTGTGCCATAGGTAAAGAGGCAATTGCTATTCAAGCGCAACAGCAACAACCTGCACAAAGAGGCCCTGCGGCAAAAGCGGTAAAAGCAACAAACCCCCAATACTATAAGATTAAAGATTACAGAACTGTGAGAAGATGTAAAGACTATATAGGCACAAATACCCCATTAGACAGAAGAAATATGATGAATGCCGCTTTACGTGAATTGTATGTTCCTAATAGGCAAACTATTCAAATTAACATGAAAGGTTATGTAGGCAATCCGCATGCTGCTTTTGTAGTTATTGATAAAGCTGCCATGCCTTATACTGTATCTTATAATGAAATGCCAAAAGGCAGTGTACTCAAAAAAATTTTAACAGACCCGGCAAAAATCGCAAAGTTCCACAGTTTTAATTTACCGGCTTCTGTTTATTTAAACTCCGTCATGCAAAACTTACCTGACAGACGTTGGCCTATTTCTACTTATCTGGGTGCACAAGTAAAAAAATCTAATTTACCGATCCGCATAAGTTTTTATGAAGAAATGTTGGGCAACGGCCAGGCAAGAACTTTTATAGTTTTTGTTTTTAACGAAGCGGAAAAATATACTTACCAACCTGCCCAAAATGAATATGCAAGTGACAGAGTTTATGATATTGTTCCGGACTTTGCGGTACAATATTTGAAATAATATTTATTAAAATAAAGTTTTTTCATCATTAAAATAACCCCCCAGCTTAAAGCAGAGGGGTTATTTAAATATATCTTTTTTATGCTTTACGGATAAGGAACAAACTGATAATTATTAGCTCCACCTTTGATACATTTATAAGCAGTGAATTCCTCCCTTTTATTCCATTTCCTATTATTAGGTAAACTGTTACCACAAACATTTACCGTAACAGGTGTTTGGTTGACACTCACCGCGATAAGAGCAGTTTCTGTGTTATAACAATAATCTTCCCCATCATCAAAGTTTGTCGTTCTTGTTGTAAGTTCATCATTGGTTACACAAGTCCTTAGACATTGTTGACCGTCATAGTTCGTGTTTTGATTTATTGGGCCGCAAATATAGAAGTTCTTTACTGTTCCTGTGGCATTACCGTTTGGCGGAGTTGCAGGAGTTACCGTATTTATAACAGCTACTTTACTTTCATGTGTATAACACGCTTTCATTTTATGATTATAAAAGTATGGGAGTTTACATTTAGCTGCTTTACAAAACTCACTGCAGAATATCGGGAAGGATTCTCCCCCACCTAAAATTTGCCCGATAGTACTGCAGTTCGCCCCAGCTCTTAAATGAGGTTCCGTCCAATCAACTGCGTTCCACCAGTATTCATTACCGGAAAGAGTACAACCCCTGATTATTTCATGCACCAAACATACATTACCGGGGTATTGTACTGGATCATCTTGTGGTTTTTCATGAACATTTGAACATTCCACATTTGTAAAGTCCCAAACCCAATTATCATTATCATCACAAATTTGTTTATTTGTAGTCATGGTACCACAATATAAGTCAGGATCTTCTACACCGTCTTTAATATGGCAATCCTTTATATTGGTATTACCGTTGACATCAACTTGCCCCGGAGTTAATTTATTATTTTCATCACATCCCATTGTTATACAATCACTCCAATGACAATCGGTGCAAACTTTAAACTGTCCTGCAGGGCAATCATCTGTAGAAATCTCTCCGGTTTCGCATTCATTACCTTCAAAAAATTCAAAACCGCCGACCCATTCCCAATTACCGTTAACTAGTTGACAATCATATTTAGTTACACCACATTCTCCTACTACGCTGGTCGGTTGGGCGCCGGAACAACCAATCGGCATACAATTATTATCCCAATGGCAACCCACACAATGTTCTATGCCTGCTTCACCTGTACCGGGGATAGTACAACCCCTGGTTGCACCGTCAAAACATTCATTACCTGCTTCTGTATTAAGTTCGCAAGTAGTTAAAACATCAACGCCTGAGAAAGAGTCATTAAGTTTACAACCGCTATATTTTTTAACACCGCATTGGCTACCTGCAGTTCCCGTACCATCACAAGGTTGGCCTATTTCGTCACTGTCAACCTTTGTGCAAGGGTTATTATTGACGCATTGCCATTCACCTGTTTGATAATTACATTCTACTTCGCGGCTATATGTTCTGTAACCGCAACAATGTTCTTGTATAGGTTCCCCTATACCTCCTTTTTTCCCGCCCCTGGTGTTTGGTTGCCCGGGAACTACTTGGCTTTGACTGCTGCAAGGGTCACAAGTTTCTATATTGTGTTCATATGCACCGCAAAATTCCCCGACGCTCGGTTGAGGTTTAGGGCATTCTTTAATACATTCGCAAGTTTGTGTATTTAAAACATATCCCGGCCCTAAAGTTGAACAATATACGGCTTTATATATACATTCTGTAGTATCAGTCCATCTACCTGTTGCTTCGTCACAAATATGAGTGTTAAAAAGTATACCGCAAGTAGGTTTTACAAGACCGCCGCCCGGCGGTGTAGACGGATTAGAACCTTTAGTTTCTCCGCCTTCTGATTCTTTCTTTATCTGCTCAATGATATTGGTATTGCCTTTACCATATACCGGTATCGGGCCTGTATACGGGCAATCTGCGCCGTAACCGCTGTAGTTTTGGGTAGGATCGCAAGGCCCTGTTTTATCGCAAAAACAACCGTCCTGAATAAATGTCCCCCCTTCTTGGAGACATTCCACATAAGCATTATGGCTGCAATCACATAGGCATGTGTCCGGGAAAAAGTGTGTACCCGGATGTAAGTTAGAACATTGTTGTTGGTTTAAAGTACATTGATCTTCATCAGGGCAAAGGGTAGCATATTGTTCATTGTTTATTTCGGAAACATAATCTGTTAAATTACCGCAAAATGATCCCATACAAACTATTTGTTCTTTGGTTCTATAGTTCTTTATCAATCTATAACTACCGCCGACTTTTGCTCTTGCCTCTATGCAATTTTTGCTAAATTCTTTAGTGTATGTAAAGTTTGTAGTTTCTATTGTCCTAAACGGGTTTGCAGGATCTACACGCCTAAGTTCTTTAAAAGGTGCTTTTAATTGTGTGATGTTTTGTGCATAATAACCGTTTTCAATAAAATATTTATCTTGTGCGTTTGCTAACATTTCAAGCACATGTAAACCGTCTGAAACACGGCTCTTTCTTATAATTTTGTTGTAAGTGGGTACCGCAGCGACTGCCAATGCACCCAAAATGATGACAACTACCAAAACTTCAATAAGGGTAAAACCTTTTTTACGTTTTGATTGTAATTTTTTAAACAATTTTCCCATAATATCTCCGATATAATTTGGACCTACTTTATTATTATAAATAGTTTTTACTTATTTTTCAAGGGAGTTTATAGAAATATTACGAATAAAAACCCCACTTAAAATTCAAGTGGGGTTTACCGATTTACAAATAACAAAAGTTATTTTGCGGCGTTCTTTGCAATATCAACAAGTTGTTTGAAAGATACAGGATCTTTAATTGCCATTTCAGATAACATCTTTCTGTTTAATGTGATATTTGCTTTTGTTAATCCGTTAATGAAGGTGGAATAATTTAAACCTTCTTCACGGACAGCAGCATTGATTCTTGTAATCCACAAAGAGCGATATGTGCCCTTTTTGTCTTTCCTATCGGTATAAGCATGGACTAAAGATTTATCAACTTGCTGTGTCGCCATTCTTAAACGGCGGGATTTATCACCATAGTAACCGGAGGCTCTGTTAAGAACCTTTTTCTTTCTTGCATGTCTTGCAACGCTAAATTTAATTCTCATACACTAACCTCCTATTGCATGGGAAGGTATTTTTTAAGCAATTTACCTTCCGGTGAATTTGCCGCAGTTATGCGGGCTTGACGCCTTTCGCGTTTAATGCTGGCCTTTTCAGGGGCGAGCAAGTGCCTTCTTCCGGCTTTTCTGTTTTTATATTTACCGGTAGCGGTTTTTCTAAAACGCTTTTTTGCACCGGCATGATTTTTAAGTTTTGGCATAATACCTCTTTAATTTTTAGGGACAAAAGTTACTGATATTCTGTTCCCTTGTGATTGCATATTGCCTTCAACATCGCCGACTGCTGCCAATTTATTTTTCATATCTTCAAGCATAGTCGTGCCGATGTCTTTGTGCTGGTTCTCACGCCCGTAGAACACAACGGACACGCGGACCATGTCTTTCTTTTTAAGAAATCCTTCAATTTGCTTAACTTTGACTTCTAAGTCATGCGGCGCGATTCTGGATTTCAGGCGAATTTCTTTAAGAGATACTGCCTTTTGTTTCTTTTTCGCGTCTTTACTCTTTTTGCCCAGTTCATATAAATACTTGGAGTAGTTAAGTATTTTACAAACAGGCGGCTGAGCGTTTGGTGAAATTTCCACCAAGTCAAGCGCTTCTTGTTTCGCTTTATACAGGGCTTCTGAGGAACTCATTATCCCAAGCATTGTGCCGTCAGATCCTATTAAACGTACCTGCGGCGCGCGAATTTGTTCGTTCTTTCTTAAAAGATC
Organism: Elusimicrobiaceae bacterium; assembly: GCA_045225155.1. Lineage (GTDB taxonomy): Bacteria > Elusimicrobiota > Elusimicrobia > Elusimicrobiales > Elusimicrobiaceae > Proelusimicrobium. The sequence continues at coordinate 2,321 of JBGVBB010000078.1, read as the reverse complement.
TTTACTGCTTCTTGTGTAATTTTGATTTACCATTATACAAGTCCTTTAAGGACAATAATATTATAGCAAATTATTTTTACTTTTTGCAAAAAATTGCTACAATGTAACCGATATGTGTTAATAAAGGAGAGTATAATGACGAAGAAAAAGAAAGTTTTATTAGGTTTAATTGCAGGTATAGGTTTAGGGTGCAGTACACCGATGCAAGATAATATAAACAATACTGCCCCGGTAGAATTTGTAAATCAAAAATATAAGTTAAATGTGACGGAATTAACACAAATTGATCCTGCTTATTTATTTGTTTATGCAAACAACCTTTATGAAAACGGTAAAAAAGATGATTCCATAGTTTGGTTTTATATTGCACAATACCGTGCAATGATAATTTCCGTTATGGAAAATGAAAAAAGTGCAATCCCTCAAAAACTTTATAAACAATTGGCAGAGGATGCAGGCACACCGCTTATCGGCACAGTTACTTTTGTCGGGGGCGATCCTAAAAGAGGAACCTTGTACAACTACATCCACTCAGGATTAGGGCCGACTATAAATTCTTATGCGGGCACAAATTTTGATAATTGGATTAAACAAATACAAAAAGTTGTTGAGTTTGAAAAAGCAAATCCGTTTGATCCTTTCAAGGCAATTCCCGCCGAACAATTAGATGCATCCAAGTATGCAGAAGGTAAGGAAATGGCCGACGGTATTTCTGAATTTATAAAATTTATAGAAGAACATAAAGCAGAACTTGAACAACAACGCAAACAATTTAAATAAATTCTTCTTGCAAAACAAGTAAAAACTATTTATAATAATAAAGTAGGTCCAAATTATATCGGAGATATTATGGGAAAATTATTTAAAAAATTACAATCAAAACGCAAGAAAGGTTTTACCCTTATTGAAGTTTTGGTAGTCGTCATTATTTTGGGTGCATTGGCAGCCGCTGCGGTACCCACTTATAACAAAATTATAAGAAAGAGCCGTGTTTCAGACGGTTTACATGTGCTTGAAATGTTAGCAAACGCACAAGAAAAATATTATATTGAAAACGGTTATTATGCACAAAACATCACACAATTAAAAGCACCTTTTAAAGAACTTAGACGTGTAGATCCTGCACATCCGTTTTGGACAATAGAAACTACAAACTTTAGGTATACTAAAGATTATAGAAAAAATTGTTTGGAAGCAGAGTCAAAAGTCGGTAACAGTTATACTTTAATTAAGAATTATAGAAGCAAAGAACCTATAGTTTGCAGAGGATCATTTTGTAATAAACTAACAGATTATGTCCCCGAAATAAACAATGAACAATATGCTACCCTTTGCCGCGATGAATATCAATGTACTTTAAACCAACAACAATGTACTAACGGTACACACTTTTTCCCGGACACATGCCTATGTGATTGCAGCCAAAATGCCTATGTAGAGTGTATTCAATCCGGTGGTGTGTATTATCAGGATAATTGTTACTGCAATCATAATCCCGAGCCTTGTTCCCCAGAAGGGAATACTACTACTTGGGGAGCAGATTGCCCGTATACAGGCCCGATCCCGGAATACGGTAACAATACTAATACCAATACAAATCTTGTTACTCAAATAATTAAAAATTCTACAAAAGGCGCAAAAGGAACTAACCCCTCTACACCACCTGGTGGTCTTGTAAAACCTACTTGCGGTATACAACTTATTAACCATATTTGTAATGAAGCAACCGGTCAATGGAAGGATACCGTTGATTGCGTTTACAAAGCTGATTACTGTGCAAGTTTAGGTGAAGGTTATGTTTTAAACACACAAACTTGCGAATGTGTCAAAGAATGCCCTAAACCTCAACCGAGTGTTCAAGAAGTTTGCGGTGTATCTGTACACCCGATAGAAATTTGCGACCCTTGCAGTAGCCAAAGCCAAGTAGTCCCCGGGCAACCAAACACCAGGGGCGGAATAAAAGGCGGTGTAGGGGAACCTGTACTTGAGCATTGTTGCGGTTATAGAAACACAAACGGTCATGCCGTTGAATGTAACTATCAAACCGGGCAATGGCAATGCGTCAATAATAACCCTTGTACAAGGGTTGACAGTGATGAAACAGGCAAACCTTGTGACGGTTCAGGTACTGCAGGTAGCCAATGCGGTATTATGAAATATTTAAGTTGTAAACTTAATGACTCTTTCTCAGGTGCTGAAGTTATAAATTTTTGCGTCCTTAATATGGAAGCAGGCAACGAATGTTTTGATGGTGAGACCAAAGGTTGTATTATGGAAAATGGCCAAGCAGGCGTAGAACATTGTGTTGGTTGCCATTGGGA
>JBGVBB010000077.1:0-2345 GCA_045225155.1 Elusimicrobiaceae bacterium | reverse complement strand
CGGAAAGTATTACTAAATTTTCAATGCCCCACACCTTGCGGTATTCGTATTTAACATCTTCTTTTTTAAGTTCTTTAATTTCGTTTTTTTCGTTTAAAACCGTAAATGAAGAAAGTTTGTCAAAAGTTTCCGCCTTAAAAGCACCTGCGTTCATAAATACTGCACCGCCTACGCTACCCGGAATTCCGCTTAAATTTTCAAGCCCGGAAAGGCCTGCATTAATGCTTGTACGAACTACTTCATCAAGTGCAGTTCCGGCCGTTGCGGTAACGGTGTTACCGTCAATTTTTACATTTTTAAAATTTTTTAAACAGCAAGTTATGCCGGGTAAGCCTAAGTCACTAACCAGAATATTTGAACCAAGACCCAACACCCTAAAAGACATTTTATTTTTTTTGGCAAAATCTATTAAGTGTTTAATTTGTTCCACCGTTTCCGGCAAAGCCAAAACTTCGGCAACACCGCCGACTCTATAAGTGGTATAAAGGGAAAGTTCCGCTTCAAAAATAAAAGGAACATCTTTTAAGTTTTCTAAAAAAATATTTGTGTTCATTAAAGATATTATATAAAATAAAGAAAAGGAGTGTTTTATGATACATGAAAATGCCGGTAAATTACCGACCAAAACAATAGATATAGTCGCACTTGAGAAAGATTTTTATAATGCCAAAAACCCAAAGCCGGTTAAATTCGGAACTTCCGGCCACAGAGGTCAACTCGGTGACGGTTTTTGCAAATTGCATGCCTTGAGTATTGCACAAGCAGTTGCAAAAATGCATAAAGAAGATAATATTACAGGTAAAATTTTGGTTGGCGGTGATACGCGTTTAATGAGCAAAGTTACAGCACAACTTTGTGCACAAGTTTTAACAGCAAACGGTTTCAAAGTCATTTTACCGTCTATTCCTGTGCCTACGCCGGTATTTTCTTTTGAAATTTTATCTAAACGTGCTTGTGCTTGTTTAAACGGTACTGCATCCCATAACCCCCCGCAAGATATGGGCCTTAAATACAACGGTGCAAACGGCGGCCCCGCGAGTGCAGAAATTACAAGCCGTATAGAAAAAGATGCAAATTATTTTTTAAATCATCCGGAAGAAATTAAGCAAATTTCTTTAGAAGAAGCAAAACAAAAAGGGCTTTTGGAAGATGCCGATATTATTACACCCTATATCAAAGCACTTGGTAAAAAAATTGATTTTAGTATTATAAGAGATGCAAAAGTTAAAACCGCAATTCATCCACTCGGCGGAACAACTTTACCCTTTTGGCAAGCAATAAAAAAGGAATATAAACTTGATAACTTAGATATTGTCAGCCATGATATTAACCCAACTTTCAGTTTTATTCCCCTTGACCATGACGGTAAAACACGTATGGATCCGTCATCCCCATACCCGATGGCACCTTTACTTAAATTAGTGCAAGGCGCTTATCAATTTGCAGGGGCTTGCGATCCGGATGGGGACCGCTTTGGATCAGCCACACAAAAGGGCGGTTTAATAGTTCCGAATCACGCACTTTGCGTTATGGCGAATTATTTAATCAAAAAACAAAAAGATTTGACGGGTAAACAAATCGGCCGCACACTCGGCACGACCATGCTTTTAGATAAAATTGCCGAAGCAAACAAAATAACCATTGACGAAGTAAATGTAGGTTTTAAATATTTTGTTAAAGGTTTAACCGAAGGCAGATATATTTTATCCGGCGAAGAAAGTGCCGGTATGTCCGTTTCAAATTGGACCACAGAAAAGGACGGTATGTTCGCTGTTTGCTTGTTACTTGAAATCACAAGTGCAACCGCACAAGATATTGCAGGGCTTTACAAGCAACTTACTTTGATTCACGGTGAACCCAGTTACACCCGCATTGATAACACAGTAACAGAAGAAAGCAAAGCAAGATTTTCAAAATACTCCGCTGATGATTTTAAAGATTTGCAAACACTTGCCGGGGAAAAAGTTTTAAAAATACGCGCAACCGACGGTATAAAAATTTATTTGGAAAATTCTTGGGTGCTTGCACGCAAGTCCGGTACGGAACCGATAATCAAACTGTATGCCGAAACTTTCAAAGGCCCGGAACATTTGAATAAAATTATTGCTGAAAGTTCAAAATTGTTCGGGTTTTAGAAATAAATGCAATACTGTAAAAAATTTGATAAAATATATAGGTAAGTAATTTTAAAGAGGTACAAAATGGCAAAATTAAAAACAGGGCGTCATACAAGCGCCTTAAAAGCACAAAGACAATCTGTCAAGAGAAATTCAAGAAACAAAGGTTTAAAGAAAACCATTCACTTGGCTGCAAAAAAAGTTTTAGCATCTAAAAATGCAGCTGAT
>JBGVBB010000076.1:0-4389 GCA_045225155.1 Elusimicrobiaceae bacterium | reverse complement strand
TTGTTTCTTCTTCGGAAACTTCCACTTGGGAGACTATTGCCACCTCAGGCCATATTGAGATGGTTTGCTTTAAAAATGCCTTCATTTCTTGATCCGCTGAATTAAAGATAACTTTTGCTTCAAGCGGGGCACCGATTAAACCTTTTTGACGGGCTTCTTCAAGTGCTTTTAAAACTTGAGGGCGAATTTCCGTAATCTTAGTCCAACGTGCCAAAACATCTTCAGGGCAAGTATAACTTGCTTTTGTCGGCATATCGCTTAAAAACACACTTTCCTCAAGATAAGTTCCGAGCGGTAATTTCTTAAGTTCTTGCCAAACTTCTTCGGCTGTAAAACAAAGCACAGGTGCAAGAAGTTTAACTAAAGCCAATATAGTTTCCGCCAAAACAGTTTGTGCGGAACGTCTGCTCGGTGCTTCTTCACCGATGGTATAAAGACGGTCTTTGGAAGCATCAAGCATAAGCGAAGAAAGATCCAAAATACAGAAATCCGTAATTTTGCGAATAGCCTTTCTAAACTCAAAATTTTTGTAGGCTTCAGATACTTCTTTTATTAAATTATCTAAGCGGGACATCATGTATTTATCAAGTTCCGTCAAATTAGAACCTACCACCGTATGTTTCATCGGGTTAAAATCATATAAATTACCTAATGCATAACGTAAAGTATTTCTGATTTTGCGGTAACTTTCAATCGGGCCGGCTAAAATTTCTTGGGAAATTCTGACATCTTCGCTATAGTCGGTAAAACTTACCCACATACGTAAAATATCGGCACCGTATTTATTGATGATTTCATCAGGTTCAATACTGTTACCGGCCGATTTATGCATCGCTCGGCCTTGTTGATCCAAAATCATACCATGCGTCAAAACATTTTTAAACGGGGCTTTACCTTCCAAAACAGTACCTGCTATCAAAGAAGTTTGGAACCAACCTCTGTGTTGATCGGAACCTTCCAAATATACTTGTGCAGGATAGCCGAGGCCTCTATATTTTAAAACTTCATTCCAAGATACGCCGGAATCAAACCAGACATCTAAAATATCTTTTTCTTTTACAAATTCCTTGCAACCGCAAGAGCATTTGTGGCCTTTAGGTAAAATTTCTTCGGCAGATTTTTCAAACCAAAAATCACTGCCTTCGTTTAAAGCACGTTCTTTAATGGCTTTAACAACTTCCGGCTGTACTTGCATTTTGCCGCATTCTTTACAATAAAAAACCATTATCGGTACACCCCAATAACGTTGGCGGCTTAAGCACCAGTCTGGGCGGAGTTCCACCATTGATGTTATACGCCTTTCCCCTGTTTGAGGATACCATTTTGTATTCTTTATTTCTTCAATAAGTTTTTGGCGTAGACCGTCTTTATCTACAGATAAAAACCATTGTTCGGTAGACCTAAAAATAATCGGTTTTTTACATCTCCAACAATGCGGATAAGAGTGGGTGATGTCTTCTTTTTTGAGTAAAGCACCTATTTCATCAAGGCAATCAATTATGCGCGGATTTGCTTTAAAAATATTTTCCCCGGCAAATTCAAAAGCTTCCTCGGTAAAAACACCTTTCCCGTCAACAGGGCAAAGGCAAGGTAAATTCCAATCAAGGCCGGCTTTAAAATCGTCTTCACCGTGGCCCGGTGCGATATGAACAATACCTACACCTGTATCCATAGTAACGAAATCGGTATAAATTACCGGGTTTTCTTTATTGGTAAGAGGGTGATAATATTTTAAACCTACCAAATCCCCCCCTTTTACAGAGGAAACGGTTTTTGCTTCTTTACCGACCTTTTGCAAGAAAGTATCTGCAAGTTTTTCTGCCGCGATTAAATAAGTATCATCCGGCATTAACATTACACGATAGTCTTCATCCTTTGCAACGGCTGCCGCTTGGTTTGCGGGTATTGTCCAAGGGGTGGTGGTCCAAACAGCGAGATAGACATGTTTATCTTCTAAATTTTTTAATTTTTCTGAAGGATTTACAAGTTTAAAACGCAAATAAATTGATGTGGAAACTTTATCATGATATTCGGTTTCCGCATCTGCCAAAGCGGTTTCGCAATTAGGGCACCAATAAATTGCCTTTTTACCTTTATAGACATAACCCTTTTCAAGTGCATCAAAGAAGGCGGAAACGGTTAAACCTTCATAAACATTTGACATGGTAAGATAAGGATTATCCCAATCTGCGGTAACACCAAGGCGTTTAAAACCTTCACGTTGAATATTGACGAAGTTTTGGGCAAATTCTCTTGCACGTTTTCTAAAAGCAGGTATATCTTTAACGTCGCGTTTGTCAATTTTCATTTCCTTTAACAAGGCTTGCTCTATCGGTAAACCGTGGCAATCCCAACCCGGAATATAAGGGCTGTTATAACCCATCATGGTATGTGATTTTGTAATAATATCTTTTAAAATTTTATTAAAAGCATGGCCCATGTGTATACGGCCGTTTGCATAAGGTGGTCCGTCGGCTAAAATAAATTTTTCTTTTTTGGATGTTTTATCAAGCATCTTTTGATAAAGTTTAATTTCTTTCCAATAGGCTAATGTTTGCGGTTCTTTTTTTGCAAGGCCTGCCCTCATAGGAAATGCGGTTTTCGGTAGTAAAACCGTATGGGAATATTTATTTTTGTTATCTGTTTTATTTTCGCTCATAGCATACCTGCCCCTTTTAGATATATATAAATTATATAATATTTAGATTTAAAAACCACTCTTTACTTGTTTTATCATTTATGCTATTATTAATTGTAATAAAAAATCGGAGGATGTGTATGATAGCATTAGTAATCGCCGTAGCATTGCTTGTTATTGTTGTAATACTTGCAATATACGTGGTAGCAGTTTATAACGGTTTGATTGTCGGCAGAAACCGTGTAAAAGAAGCGTTTAGTGATGTACAAATTCAACTTAAACGCCGTTATGACCTTATTCCTAACTTAGTTGAAACGGTAAAAGGTTATGCAAGCCATGAAAGCCAAACACTTGAAAAGGTTATTCAAGCAAGAAATATGGCAATGGCCGCACAAAAAGGGGATTTAAAAGAACAAGCAAAAGCAGAAAATATTTTAAGCGGAACACTTAAAAGTTTATTTGCCGTTTCAGAAAATTACCCGGAACTTAAAGCCAATGAAAACTTTTTAAAACTTCAGTTCGAATTAACCGATACCGAAGATAAAATTAAAGCCGCACGCCGTTTCTACAATACAAATGTTTTGGCTTTAAATAATAAAATTGAAATGTTCCCGAGCAATATTATTGCTTCAATCTTTCAATTTACCAAACAAGAATTTTTTGAACTTGACGAAGACGAAGCACAAGCAGCAAAAAAAGCCGTTCAAGTTAAATTCTAAATATTATGAACACAACCCCGCTTAACCTATACGATGAAATAGCAAGTAATAAGAGGAAAACCATCTTTATTCTTTTGCTTTTCCCGTTAGTTTTGGCGGGGTTGATTTATACAACTGTTTTTTTTGTTTTTTATTTTACAGGGTCCTCTGCACAAGCAGTAACCCAAGCAATAGATTTTCAAAAAATTAATCTTATTTCAACCATCGCTGCCGGTATAACAATAGTTCTTGCCATAATTTGGGCTTTTATTTCCTGGTTCGGCGGGGACCATATTGTTTTAGATTCAGCAGGCGCACAAGAAATTTCCCGTGCAACACACCCGGAAATTTTTGTCTTGGTAGAAAATTTAACTATAGCAACAGGTTTACCGTTACCCCGTATATATATAATGGATGACGAATCTTTAAACGCTTTTGCAACAGGGCGGGATCCGGAACATGCTTCTTTAGCATTGACTAAAGGCATAATAAAAAGATTAAACCGTGCGGAACTTGAAGGCGTTATAGGGCATGAACTTGGGCATATTGCAAACCGCGATATACGCATGACTATGCTTGTGGCAACATATATCGGTGCAATAAGTTTGATGGGGCAAATTTTAATACGTTTAGCATCAAGAACACGTGACAAAAACAGCGGGCAAATAAAACTTATCTTATTAATATTAGGTTTAGTTTTTATAGTTTATGGCGCCATTTTTGCACCTCTAATAATGTTTGCACTTTCAAGAAGGCGCGAATTTCAGGCCGATGCAACTTCCGCTTATATGACAAGGAACCCTTTAGCCCTTGCCTCTGCTTTAGAAAAAATTTCGACAGACAGCCGCGTTGAGGCATTAGATGGTAAAAGCATAGTTGCTGCTGCATGTATAGCGCATGCCGGCACACCGCAAGCCTTAACCTCTTTATTTGCAACACACCCCCCGATAGAAGAACGTATTGCAAAACTTCGTTCAATGTAACTAATTGCAATAAAATTTCACATTTACGCGTTTAATAATTGTAAAATATATTTTTAGGGCATAATATGCC
>JBGVBB010000075.1:0-20512 GCA_045225155.1 Elusimicrobiaceae bacterium | reverse complement strand
TAATGGAAATGAATACACAGATATCAAAATGGCTCATGATTATGCTTTACTAAGGGCTGCAGAAGTATGTTTGGAGAATAATTATAAAACATTTGAAATAATTAACGATTTAGATAATTCGGAAAAAACGGGAAAATATTTGGATAGCAAGCAAATTATCACAGTAACATATCCTAAAATAAATATTGTAGTACGCTGTTCTGCAGAACAAAATCTAATATATAAAGCAGATGAAATTAAAAATAATTTGAGAACTCTATATGAGATAAAATAAAAAGTATGTACCCTCGCAGTTGTGGGGCTTTTTAATATTATAAAATGCTATATCTTTTATTGCACTCTCTCTAAAAGTAGCGAAATAAATTAAGGGGAATTTATGATAAGTTTTTTTGTGTGTTTGGGGTTGTTAATCCTATCTTTTTTCACATTTGCGATGTTTGTGGTGGGTTTTTTTGCCCCTACAAAAGAAAAAACGCCGGCAATCCGTTTTAATAACGGTGTAGACTATGTACCTATGCCGCTTTGGCGTATGGTGCTTGTCCAACTTTTAAATATCGCAGGGCTCGGGCCTGTATTCGGTGCAATTGCAGGTGCATTATGGGGGCCGAGTGTATTTTTGTGGATTACTTTCGGTACGATTTTCGCCGGTGCGGTGCATGATTTTTCTTGCGGTTTTTTATCACTTCGTAATGACGGTAAATCAATTTCGGAAATTACAGGTATTTACCTAGGCAAACATATGCGCAATTTTATGCGTGTTTTCAGTATAATTTTACTGGTTATGGTGGGTACGGTTTTTGCGGTTGGCCCTGCTAATTTGCTTGTATTTTTATTTAAAAGCCATGTGGCACAAAACAGTATTTTAGCAAATACTTATTTTTGGCTCGCGTTAATTTTCCTTTATTATTTTATGGCAACATTTTTGCCTATTGATAAAATTATCGGCCGTGTTTACCCTATATTCGGTCTTTGCTTGATAATAATGGCGCTTGGTGTAACGGGCGGTATGTTCGCGCAAGGTTATAAAATACCTGAAATTGCCTTGCAAAATTTACATCCTGAACATTTACCTGTTTGGCCGCTTATGTTTATAACTGTTGCATGCGGTGCAATATCGGGTTTCCATGCAACGCAGTCACCGCTTATGGCACGTTGTATAACAAGCGAATATCAATCCCGCCAAGTATTTTACGGCGCTATGGTTATGGAAGGCATTATCGCACTTATTTGGGCGGCAGCAGGTTGTGCGATTTATACAAAAACCGGTGGCCTTATGACGGGTTTGCAGGAAATGCTTAAATCAAGCGGGCAAGCAGGTGTGGTTTATGATATTTGCTTAAAGACTATCGGGCCGTTAAAATTAGGGGCAGTTTCCTTTGGGCTTTTATTTGTAATGATCGGTGTAATCATTTGCCCTATAACTTCTGGCGATACTGCTTTTCGTGCTTCAAGGCTTGTGCTCGCCGATTGGTTTAAAGTAGACCAAAAACCTTTCTTAAAACGTTTGCGTTTAAGTGTTCCGCTTTTGCTTGCAGGCGTAATTATCAGCCAATTACCTTATGATGTTATTTGGCGTTATTTCAGTTGGTCAAACCAAACTTTGGCGATGATAGTTTTATGGGCAGCCACTTATTATTTATACAGCAAAAAGCAAAACTATTTTATTACCATAATCCCGGCTATTTTTATGACTACGGTAAGTGTAACATATTTCTTAATTGCGAAAGAGTGCTTGCATTTACCTGCTTATATTGCCTGGCCTTTAGGGCTTGTTTTTACGTTAATAATTACTGCTTATTTTATACTTAAAATGAAGAAGAAATAATGAAGATTTTACCTTGATTTGTAAGTTATATTTTTATTAAAATAAAGGTATGAATTCTATATAAGGAGATAAACCATGAAAAAAATCGTAGTACTTGTTTTTGCATTAGCACTTGTGCCGGTTTTGGCCCATGCTGCTGAAAAATGCGGTTGTGTTGCAGGCGATTTAGTCTGTGCAAATAACTGTGCTTTAAATAAAGTAAACACAGCAAAAAAGAATATACAAGCCGACAAACAAAATGTCGCAAATAGCATAAAAGCTCAAAAAGAAGCATCCAAAGCAAAGAAAGAACAAGCTAAAAAAGATGCTAAAGCAAAAAAGGCAGAACTCAAAGCCAAAAAAGCTCAAGCTAAAAAAGAAGCTAAAGCAAAAAAAGCTGAATTAAAAGCCAAAAGAGCACAGGCCAAAAAAGATGCCAAAGCCAAAAAAGATCAAGCTAAAAAAGACATTAAAACCAAGAAAAACGAAGTAAAAAAATCTGCCAAAGATACTAAAAAAGCATTGAAAGCAGAAAAAGAAGCTTGGCAAAATTTAGCAAAATAAAACTTTTGCTTTATTAAACAAAACTCCCCGTATTTTGGGGAGTTTTTTATTTTAATTTTTACCGAGAGAAGTTTAAAATAAAAGAAAAAACTTATTATATTTTTGCTTGACTTGGAGTTAACTCTAACTGATATAATATTATTATAATTTAATAAAGGAGAATATTATGTTGGGAACTTTTACTTATCATAACCCTACGAAACTTTACTTCGGGGAAGATGCTTTAAATAATTTAAATCAAGAGTTGCCGAAATACGGCAAAACCGTTCAACTGATTTACGGTGGCGGTTCCATTAAAAAGAACGGTATTTATGATGCTGTTGTAAAAATTTTAAAAGAAAACGGCAAAGAAATCGTAGAAGACGGCGGCGTAATGCCAAACCCAACGGTGGAAAAATTAAAAGAAGGTGTTGAAATTGCCCGCAAACATAATGTTGATTTGCTTTTGGCAGTAGGCGGCGGTTCTTGTTGCGATTATGCCAAGGCGGTTTCAGTTTCGGTTAATTGCGAAGATGACCCGTGGGAAAAATATTTTATTCGTTTTGAAGAACCAACTTGTAAAATTTTACCTGTCGGTTGTGTTTTAACGATGGTAGGCACCGGTTCTGAAATGAACGGCGGTTCGGTAATCACAAATCATGAAAAGCACCTTAAAATCGGGCATGTTTTCGGCACGGAAGTTATGCCTAAATTCGCTATATTAAACCCTAAATTCACTTTTACACTTCCGCACAAACAAATGGTGGCCGGCATATACGATATCTTTAATCATATTTGCGAACAATACTTTTCCGGTACAGATGATAATACCAGCGATTATTTGGCAGAAGGTTTAATGCGTTCGGTTGTTCATAGTTCTTTAATAGCGGTGGAAGACCCTAAAAATTATGAAGCACGTTCAAATATTATGTGGTGTGCAACTTGGGCTTTAAATACTTTAATCGCAAAAGGTAAAACTACCGATTGGATGGTGCATATGTTAGGCCAAGCGGTCGGTGCATATACCGATGCTACACACGGTATGACGCTTGCGGCAGTTTCCTTGCCTTATTACCGCCATATTTTGCCTTACGGGCTTGCAAAATTTAAACGCTTTGCTATAAATGTTTGGGGCATCAATCCTCAAGGCAAAACCGATGAACAAATAGCCAAAGAAGGTTTACAAGCATTAGAAAATTGGATGAAAAAGATAGGCCTTACTTTAAAAATAAGTGAACTCGGTGCAACACCTGAAATGATTGAAGGTATCGCCGATGCCACACTTATTTTAAAAGGCGGATATAAAGTGCTTGACCGCAAAGAAATTGTCCAAATATTTAAAGAGAGTTTATAAATTATGACTATTTCCGAAGTTAGTAAAAAATGTAATGTTTCCGCAGATACTTTAAGATATTATGAGAAGGCAGGCCTTATATCTTTTATAAATCGCACCCCCGGAGGCGTACGCAATTATACTGAGCAGGACTGTAAGCAAATAGAATTTATTAAGTGTATGCGCAGTGCGGGGCTTTCAATAGAGGTATTACAGAAATATTTTGAACTCTTTAAACGCGGTAAACGCACCCTTAAAGCACGCAGGGATTTGCTTGCCAACGAAAGGGAAAGTTTACGTGCGCGTTTTAAAGAATTGCAAGATACTTTAAAACGCTTGGATTATAAAATTTCCGTTTATGATAAAGCGCTTAAATCAAAAGATAAAGAACTTAAATTTTAGGAGGTTTTATGTTTAAAAAAGTATTAATTATATTAATCATCATTGCCGTTATAGGTGCTATAATTGCCATAATACATAATTTAAGGGTGGCATATAAAAATAAAAAAGAATTGTCCGCTTTTGCCGAAGCGGAATCTTATACGGCAAATCTCGGTAAAGTGCTTGTAATTTATTATTCTTGGACGGGGCATACACAAGATATTGCCAAGCAAATTGCCGAATTTACAAAAGCAGATATTTACCGCATAGAAACTGAGGAAGAATTTAAATCTTCCCCGGCTTTTTATGCACGTGTTAAAAAGAATTTAAAGGAAAAGAATTTCCCTAAATTAAAAGGACAGTTGCCCGATATAAATAATTATGATACTATTTTTGTAGGCGGGCCTGTTTGGTGGTATACAATGTCCACACCGCTTTATTCTTTTTTAGGGCAAATTGATTTTAAGGGTAAGAAAGTTATTCCTTTTTCAACACAAGGCAGTAACCCCGGTACTTTCTTGCTAGATTTTACGGCTAATGCCGAAAATGCCCAAATAGGTATTTATGCAAATTTTAATAATGTAAGTGCAAAATATAATACAGAAGTACATAACAAAATTGTACATTGGTTAAATAATTTATAAAAGGAGAAATAAAATGAAAAAAATAATAAGTGTAGTACTCTCAGTAGTAGTTTTGGCGGCTTGCCATTGCCTTAAAAAAGAAAACAGCCGTGTAGAAACGGTATCACAAGATAAACCTATCGTTTATTTTACTAAAGATATCAGCCCGGAAGGCCTTGTCAAAATATATGATAAGATTTCCCAAAATATTGACGGTAAAGTAGCCATTAAATTTCATACAGGCGAACCGCATGGCCCAAACATTTTACCTGTGCCGATGGTAAAAGCATTATGGGAACACATTCCAAACAGTACGCTTGTTGAAACAAATGTTTTTTATGATTCTCCACGCCAAACAACAAAAGGCCACCGCGAAACGCTTAAAACAAACGGTTGGACTTTCAGTAAAGTAGATATTTTAGACGAAGACGGTACAGTGATGTTACCTGTAAAAGGCGGTAAACACTTTAAAGAAATGTCTATGGGCAGCCATGTCTTAAATTATGATTCTTTAGTGGTTTTAACACACTTTAAAGGCCATACTATGGGCGGTTACGGCGGCAGTATGAAGAATATCGCTATCGGTATGGCAGACGGCAAAATCGGCAAAAAAATGATACACCAAAAAGGTGATGAACAATGGGGTTATACCGGGGCTCGCTTTCAAGAAAATATGGCAGAGTCCGCCAAAGCAACTGTTGATCACTTTGGTAAAAAAATTGTTTATATCAATGTTTTGCGCCGTATGTCTGTTGACTGCGATTGTGCGGGAACTTCCGCCGCGGAACCTAAAGCACGCGACATCGGTATTTTAGCATCTACCAATATTGTAGCGGTGGACCAGGCATCTTTAGACCAAGTTTATGCCTTGCCTGAAAATGAACTCCATGACTTACAGGAACGCATTGAATCACGCGAGGGCTTACGCCAAATTTCCTATATGAAAGAACTCGGTATGGGAACAGGCGAATATACCTTGGTAAATATTGATAAATAATTTTTGTGAGTTAAAAATGTTAAAAAGATTATTTTTATCAGTAATTATATTAGGAATAATTGCAGGCATTTGCTATGCCAAAAAAATAAAGGAGAACAAACCCATGACAAATAAAAAAATAGTGCAAACAGCGGGGCGTACCCAACTTGGTAATTTCGCACCTGAATTTGCTCATTATAATGATGATGTCTTATTCGGGGAAAATTGGAATAATACCGATTTGGATCTTAAAACCCGTTCCTTGCTTACGGTTATTGCGCTTATGTCGCAAGGTATAACTGATTCTTCTTTAAAATATCATTTGCAAAATGCTAAAAATAATGGTGTTACCAGGCCGGAGATTGCTGCCGCCATTACCCATACCGCTTTTTACGCCGGTTGGCCAAAAGCATGGGCGGTATTTAATTTAGCAAAAGAAGTCTGGACGGAAAAAGAAACACCCTTAACAGATAAAGAAAAATATCAAAAGACGATAATGTTTCCTATCGGTAAAACTAATGATGCTTATGCAAAATATTTTGTCGGACAAAGTTATTTAGCACCTATCTCAACGGAACAGGTAACTTTTTATAATGTTACTTTTGAACCGAAATGCCGCAATAACTGGCATATACACCATGCAACAAAAGGCGGTGGGCAAATGCTTGTAGCAGTCGGCGGACGCGGTTATTACCAAGAATGGGGTAAAGATCCTGTTGAAATGAACCCGGGTGATGTCATCCACATTCCCGCAAATGTCAAACATTGGCACGGTGCTGCACCTGATAGTTGGTTTTCCCATTTGGCTTTTGAGTTGGAAGGGGAAAATGCTTCTAACGAGTGGCTTGAAGCGGTAACAGATGAACAATACAATAAATTAAAATAGGAGATATCATGGCTAAAAATTTAATAATTTATTATTCACGTAAAGGCGAAAATTATTTTAACGGTTCTATCCGCTCTATCGAAAAGGGCAATACGGAAATCGTAGCCGAATATATACAAGAAGCCGTCGGCGGAGATTTGTTTGAAGTTGATACCGTCAAGCCTTATGCTGCCAGTTACAGTACTTGTATAGAAGAAGCAAAACAGGAACTTTGTAATAATGCCAGGCCTGAACTAAAAAAATATCTTTCCGATATTTCCGCCTATGATAATATTTTTGTTTGCGGGCCTTGCTGGTGGAGCACTTACCCAATGGCTATTTTCAGTCAACTTGAAAAATTAGATTTTACAGGTAAAAAAATAATGGCAGTTATGACACATGAAGGTAGCGGTCTTGCAAATAGCGAACGGGACCTTAAAAGACATTGCCCCGGTGCAACTTTCGGTAAAGGTATTGCAATTCACGGAAGCAGTGTCAAAGAAAGCAAAGAAGAAATATTTTCTTGGGCCCAAGCACAAGTAAAATAAAGAAGAGATGATATGAAACAACTATTTATAACATTAAACGACGGTAATAAAATTCCGCAATTCGGTACAGGTGTTTTCCAAGTACCGGACGGCAAAGAGACTTTAGAAGTTGTAAAAAATGCACTTTCCCTTGGTATTAGGCATATTGATACGGCCCATGCTTATCAAAATGAAAGGAGTGTCGGCCAAGCCGTAAAAGAAAGCGGTATAGATAGAAAAGAAATTTGGATCACCACTAAACTTTGGCCAAATGAATACGGTGAAGTTGTAACTTCAAAAGCCATAGATAAAATGTTAGAGCGTTTGGGAACAAATTATATTGATTTGCTTTTACTCCACCAACAGTTTGGCGATTATATCGGTGCATGGAAAGATATGGAAAAAGCCGTAAAAGACGGTAAAGTAAAATCTATCGGCCTTAGCAATTTTGAATCAAACCGTTTGGAAGAAGTTTTAAATATAGCAAAAATTTACCCTTCCGTTTTACAGGTAGAATGCCACCCGTATTATCAACAAAGAGAACTTAAAAAAAGAATTGAAAAATACGGAACGGTAATTGAAAGTTGGTACCCTATCGGCCACGGCGATAAAGAGCTTATTCAAGAACCGCTTTTTACGCAACTTGCCAAAAAATATAACAAAACCAATGTCCAAATAATTTTACGTTGGCATATACAGGAAGGCAATATTATTTTCCCAAGAACAATGAACCCTGTTCACATGAAGGAAAATCTTGATATTTTTGATTTTGAATTAACTTCTGAGGAAATGAATTCTATCCGTAAGATAGATAGCGGTAAAAGATTTTTTACCATGACCTTAGAAGAACAGGAAAAGAATCTCGGTGCTTGGAAACCCGAAGATTAATAAATATTAAAAGATGTAACTTACTGTGATGCCGCTTTAAAAGAAGATGAACTTTCTATCGTCTTTGAAGATAAAGAAAAGGCCCGCGAAACTTTAACTAATGTTCGCGATTTTATTAAAAATAACCCCACAGTATATTGTTCCACGCATTGCCCCGAAGGTTATGAAAATTTAGAACAAAAAAAGATTATTAAATTATGAAATAAGCCAAAAGTGCTAATATAATCTTATTTAAATTAGAACCGCCCTTTATGTATAGATTGGGGCGGTTTTAATATAGACGAAAAAAGCGTATTTTGCTATAATTGTTATAATGAAAGGTTTTCTTTTTGCACTTGATTTATTGGGCGGTTTGGGGGTTTTCCTGTTAGGCATCAAAATGATGAGTGACGGGTTGCAAAAAACCGCCGGTGATAAGTTAAGAACAATTATATCCCATGCCACCACTAATCGTTTTACAGCTACATTATCGGGTATTGTTGCTACTTCCATTATTCAATCTTCTTCCGCCACAACAGTAATGGTTGTGGGTTTTGCAAGTGCGGGCCTGCTTAGTTTATCGCAATCACTCGGTGTAATTTTCGGTGCAAATATCGGTACAACTACAACTGCTTGGCTAATCAGTTTACTTGGGTTTAAAGTAAATATATCATTGTTTGCAATGCCGATGATCGGCATCGGTTTCTTTTCCCAATTCATTAAAAAATGGCCGATAGTCCGCCGTGTCGGTGAGGCAATGGTAGGTTTCGGGTTACTTTTTTGGGGTTTGTCACTTATTCAAGAAGCCTTGCCTGATATTCAAAATTCCCAAGCGGCGGTGGAGTGGATTGTCAAATTTCGCCCGGATACTTTACTTTCTTTATTGGGTGTAATCGGTGTAGGTGCTGTATTAACTGTTTTATTACAATCTTCAAGTGCGGTTATGGCTGTTACACTTACTTGTGCGGCAAAAGGGCTTATTGATTACCCTACCGCTTGTGCATTGGTGCTTGGGGAAAATATCGGCACTACAATTACAGCAAATATTGCAGCCATCGGCGCACCGCGTTCCGCAAAACGGGCAGCTTTGGGCCATATGCTTTTTAATTTAATAGGTGTTATATGGGCTGTCTTATTTTTCCATCCGTTTTTGCATTTTATAGATTTATTCGTTTCAGGTTCCACACAGGGCAATAGCCCTGAGGTCTTGCTTACAAGCATTCCTTATCATTTGGCGGCTTTTCATACCACTTTTAATATTATAAATACCGGGGTAATGCTAATCTTCATTAAACAATTTGAAAAATTAATTTTATTCCTTTTACCTGTAAAACGTAATGAACAAGGGCAAACGGAACTCCGTTATCTTAAGGTAGGCATTACAACTACACCGGAGTTATTTATTGATGCCGCCCGCCGTGAAATAGACATTATGGCAGGTATGGTGTATGTAATTTCTACTAAATTATTACATGCTATAAAAGCAGAATCAAAGGAGTTGTTTGAACGCACCATCCAAGATGTATATGCCGAAGAAAAGGCAAGTGATACCTTGGAATATAAAATTACCGAATTTTTAAAGAATTTAACTCATGAACAACTTTCGCGTGATATGATTAACGAAGTTATGCTTTTGCTTGACCAAATAAATTACTTGGAAAAGATAGCAGACCACGGGGAAAAAATAGGCCGATTGCTTACCAAAGCACAAGAAATAAAAGCCTTTAATAACGAAGAATATTCCAAGTTGGAAAACATAGGCAAACAAGTAAAGAAAATTATAAAACAAATGCGCTCAACTATTTTACCCGATAATAAAACGGACAAAATAAAAATTTTAACAAATGCAATTGCACAAGAAGATATATTAAACCAAATGCGCCATAAATTCCGTGAAGAAAAAACTTCAAATGACTTTACAAAAAATCAAATTTCCCCTGCAGCGCTTACTTTATATACCGATATCTTAACTAGTTTTGAAAAGATGGGCGACTATGCCTTAAATGTAGTAGAATCAAATGCAGGTAAAGCCAAACATTAAGTTTTAAAATTGATACAATATCTATATATTTATTGTAAGGAGAAATTATGTCAAATTATAAAAAAACAGAAATCGGTAAATTAGCAGACTTATGCACAAAATGTGAAAACGGTAAAGCATTTTTGCATGATGCCTTGGGGTTAACAAGTTGCGAAATATCAGCTAATTGTATGCCTGCAGGAGTAAAACTTCCTTTTAACCATAAACATAAACAAAACGAAGAAGTTTATATCTTCTTAAAAGGCAACGGTACCATGACTTTGGACGGTGAAACCCTTGATGTTAAGGAAGGCTCTTGCGTATGTGTAGCCCCTTGTGCCGTCCGCACTATGGAAGCCAAAACAGAATTGGAATATATTTGCGTGCAAGCAAAAAAAGATTCTTTGCAACAATATGGCTTCGGTGACGGCGAAATTTGCTAACATCATAAATCTATAAAAATAAACCGCCCTTTGCGTATAGCCCAGGGCGGTTTTTATATCGGTATAAATTAAAGATTACTTAATAAGTTTTTTTATTTCTTGTTTAACTTTGTTTAAATCACTGCTAGATAAAAGCGGAATTAGATTATTTATTTCTTTAACACTTTTATCCCACCATTTAAATTTTAACAGTAAATCAATCATTTCGTCGTCAAAACGTTTTTTAACAACTTTACAAGGGTTACCTACGGCAATTGTGTACGGCGGAATATCTTTTGCTACTACGGAGTTAGCCCCTATTATAGCCCCATCCCCGATATGCACACCGGGTAAAATTGTAACATTTTGCCCTATCCAAACATCATTACCGATAACGGTATCGCCTTTTAGCGGTAGTTCCTTTGTTACGGGGGCTAAGGCATTTCCCCAATCCCCGCCCATAATGTAAAACGGGTAAGTAGTTGCACAGTTCATTCTGTGATTAGCACCGTTCATTATAAATTCTACACCTTTGGCAATAGCGCAAAATTTCCCGATAATTAATTTATCTCCGATAAAGTCATAATGATGTGTAACATGTTTTTCAAATTGTTCGGCACCGTTTATGTCGTCATAATAAGTATAATCGCCTACAATAATATTAGGGTTCTTTATTACATTTTTAATGTAGCAAAGGCTTGGTATTTTTTCATTTGGAAATATTTTATTTGGGTTTGGTATATTCATACTATTACTAAATTCTACCTTTAAATTTAAAGCCGATAGCCTCAACCGCGGTTTTTATTTCCGCGTCGCTAGCATCGCCTTCAACATAAGCAATGCCTTCGCTTAAATTTACATTAACTGTTTTTACCGATTTTAAAGCACTTATGGCTTTCGTCACATTATTTTTGCAATGATTGCAATTCATACCGTCAATTTTAAAAGCAATAGTTTTGCTTGAAGTATTTTCCATAATATTTTCCTCTTCCGTATGTTTATGAAATATTACCGCATTTACAAAAAGGGCAAGCAAAATAACCGAGCAAATTATTTTAAAATTATAAAAATGTCCGCCGTGGTGGCCTGCCATAGCAAAATTTGAAACATCAAACCAAGTTGCCGGTAAAAAATTATCTATAATTAGGCCTGAAGTTATTGCACCTATAATAAGTGTTGTCAAATAAAGTGCAAATGTTTTTTTACCTAAAACTTTACCGATAACCAACATTGAAGCGATATTTGCCGCCGGCCCCGCCATAAGTAAAACGAGTGCAGTGCCCGGGCTCATGCCTTTCATCATTAATGCTATTGCTATCGGTATAGAACCGGTAGCACAAACATACATCGGTATGGCAACCACAAGTACGAGCAACATAGTCAAAATGGTATTATTGTCGAAAATCATAAAAAAATTATCCGGCACAAAATAGGAAATTAAACCTGCCACAATCAGCCCGAACATCAGCATTTTGCCGATGTCTTCCATCATTTCCACATAACCGTAGCGGAAAACCATTTTTATTTTTTGTGCAAAAGTAAAGGTTTCTTGTTTCTTGCTGTTTTGCTGTTTTACAGTAGCAGAACTTTCTTTATAAGTAAAAATATTTGTTGTAAGGCCTGCAAACATGGCGGTACATAAAGCGACTATCGGGCGGATAACGGCAAAAGGCAAACCGAGCAAAGAATAAGTAGCAATAATTGAATCTACCCCCGTTTGCGGTGTTGCTATTAAAAATGCTACCACAGAGCCCTTTGAGGCACCTTCCCTATATAGTGCCATGCCCGTAGGTATCACTCCGCAAGAACACAAAGGTAAAGGTATACCGAAAAGTGTTGCGTATAAAACGGAGGACCAACTGTTTTTTGAAAGGTATTTTGAAAATAATTGTTGCGGTACCAGCACATGCAAAATGCCCGCAAATAAAAATCCGAGTAACAGATAAACGGACATCTCATTAAATATTGAAAATATTACTATTGCGATTTCTTTTATAAATTCCATAATACTCCTAATTATATTTTACCAAATAAGGAGTAGGGCTAATTTGATAATAAAAATTATTCTTCATATAAAAAAGGCCTGCTGTTTAAAGCAGGCCTTAATAGCAAAGTTAAATTAATCGTTAAAAGTAAATTCTACACTGCCATCTTTTGTAACTTTGCCGGTGGCATTGGCACCGTTACCCATTTGTGTAGTAATTAATTTTTTCGTATCAATTTCGGCGAACATTCCCTTTTTAAGTATTTCTAATTGGCCTGTTTTACCGGATAATTCCACTTCCGCGCGGTCTAATGAAGAAATAGAAATTTTATTTGCTTCAATATAATCAATATCAACGGAAGAACTTCCCTTGGCGTCAATTTTAACTTGGCCGATATTAACATTTTTTAAAGAAACTTCACCGTTTTTACGTGTTTTGATAGTTAAATTTTGCTCTGTAAAAGCGGTTTTATTCTTAAAATCAGCCTCATCTGAAACAGTAATTCTGTTTAACATCGGTGCTTGAACGTATACTGTTACATCGTCGTCATCCCCGATAAAAAAGGGCTGTTTATATTCAATAAAAAGTGTATTTTCTTTTACCTTTATTTTGGTGGCTTTTACAAGTTTGGCAGGCCCGCTTATAGCAAAAGAATGTCCTTCCCCCTGTGAAAAGAAAACATTTACATCACCGCCGCTTACTTCAATAGCAGAAAAAGCGGGAGCATTTGGCACTTCGTGTGTTTTATATTCTTGGGCTAATGCCGAAATATTGCTTGCCAGTAGTGCAATTATTGCGAGTAATTTCATCATTTTTTTCATAAGATAATATCCTCCAATTTTTATTTTATCATATACTAACTATCTTATGTCAAACATATTGATAGTATTGTGCTGATAAAAATATTTTTGTTATAATATACTTACCATAAAGAGTGTACGAGGGGCAAGCCCGATGACTACACAGCAACCTGCCAAGTGCAAGGTGCTAATGCTTGAAAGATGGGAGCTATAACAGTTTTTGCCCATCTTTGCGATGGGTTTTCTTTTTACCTCTTTATGGAAATTACATAGAGAGGTTTTTTATGGACAAGGAAATAAAATACGGGCTTGATAGATTAGTAAATTCAGGTTTAGGAAAGAATTGGAGTGAGTATTGGCAAAACGAATACCAAAGGCGCACCCCTTTATTAAAAAGGCATTTTATGTTAGAACAGTTTACAAGTTACTTTCTTACCAGGGAAGAATTCTTTAAAGAAAGAGAGAAAATAGAGCGTAAATTTACAAAAGATGAGTGGTCTTTCTTAATAAACAATGCCGGCGTGATTCAAGGTAAAATAGAATATTCCAGGCGCATGCGTTTATATTTATCGCATTCGTCATCAAATGATATTAAGAAAAATTAGATTATAAAAATGGGTTTATGTTCAAAGCAAAGCAAATACTTAATTGATTTGTTATAACCTATATCCTTTTAAATTGCTACAATATAAGTGTAACAATAACTTGTGTGGCTTTGACAGCACATAAATACTAGGAGAATATATGAAAAAATATACTGCCGAATTATTAGGCACGTTTGTTTTGACACTCTTTGGTTGCGGTTCCGCAGCCATTGCGGGTGCAACGCTTGGCACTTTAGGTATTGCCTTTGCGTTTGGTTTATCTATCGTAGCGATGGCATATGCTATCGGTAATATTTCCGGTTGCCATATTAACCCGGCTGTTTCACTCGGTGTATGGATGAGCGGGAAAATGACCGGCAAAGATTTTTGCGGTTATGTTTTCGCACAATGTATCGGTGCTTTACTTGCAGCCCTTGCATTAGCTGCTATTATCAATATGACCAACTTAGGCGGTATTAGCACAACCGGTTTAGGTGCTAACGGGTACGGTGCAGCATCATCAGTCGGTTTAAGTGTTTATGGTGCATTAATTGTGGAAATCATTTTAACTTGTGTTTTTGTGCTTACCATTTTGGGCGTAACTTCAGGTGAAAAGACTTCCGCCATTGCCGGTTTGGTCATCGGTTTAACTTTGACTTTTGTGCATATTATGGGTATTCCTTTAACAGGCACTTCAGTTAACCCTGCCCGCAGTTTCGGCCCTGCCTTGGTATTGGGAGGTCAAGCCCTTTGCCAATTATGGGTATTTGTGGTAGGCCCATTTATCGGAGCTGCTTTAGCAGCGTTAATTTATAAAGGTTTCAACAAAACCAAATAAAACCGGTTTTTACAAACAAAAACTAACACCCTTTACGAAAAGGAATTAACTCCAAAGTAAAGGGTGTTTTTTATGGCATAGTATTCACTTATATAACTTTTGAACACTATAATTTCGGAATGTTCGATTTATAGGTTATTCTTGAATCTACCGACGGTGTCTTAGACGAAGAAAACGCAAATTTTTTATACAAAAAGTGCTGGAAAAATGGGAACTTTTTTGTTTTGAAAAAATTTTTTAAGCTATATTTATGATCAATTGTTCTATTTATAGGTTATTCTCGAATACACCGACGGTGCCTTAGACGAAGAAAACGCTAATTTTTTATACAAAAAGTGCTGGAAAAATGGGAACTTTTTTGTTTTGAAAAAAATTTTTTAAGCTATATTTATGATCAACTGTTCGATTTATAGGTTAACAATGAATCTACCGACGGTGCCTTAGACGAATACACGTCTCTTTTTTCATACAAAAAGTGCTGAATTTGTGGTATTTTCCGTCTGAAATTATCAAAAATAGGTACTTGCTAGCGGGCGTTTAAATCGCATGTTGGCAAAATAGCCCCTGTATCCAAAACGTCAGGCGATTTCATGCTGTTTAGCCGGGAACAGGCCACTCAGTTCAAGAAGTAGCCCTGTGTGCGCTTTGCTGCGAATGTAGTTTTACAGTTTAGTTAATATCTTATTTTGAAGTAATCAAGAATAGTTTTAAACCTATCTTGAGCGGTTAAGCAAGTATCTCTAAGACGTTCTTTGTTTTTGGGCCACTCCTGTAAACCCTTGTAGTAGAACATTTTTAAGTCATCTGAAATTATGAAAGGCACGATGCCGGTTTTTAAGCATTCTTTGAATAGAAGTAATCTGCCTATGCGGCCATTACCGTCTTGAAAAGGGTGAATAGCCTCAAACTTATGGTGGAAATCAAGCAAGTCGTCAAAAGTTTTGTTTTCTAAGTTGTTATAAGTGCTTAATAAATGTCTTATTTCCTTTGCCACCTGCTCGGGTTTTGTTGTTTCGTGTCCGCCAACCTCATTTGGCAGTTTTTTATAATCGCCTACGGTAAACCAATCTTTACGGCTATCGGTAGTTCCGTTTTTTAGGGTTTTATGCAGTTCTTTTATAAACCTTTCGCTTATTTTACAATTGGCGTTATCAATAATCATATCAATACACTTGAAGTGATTCGCTGTTTCGATAACATCATCTATTTTGACTCCGTTACTTTCAACTCCAAGAGTATTTGTTTCAAAAATAAGGCGTGTTTGGTCTTCCGTTAATTTACTGCCTTCGATATGGTTAGAATTATAAGTTAAATCAACCTGTATTTTGTGATATATTCCACCATGTAATTTGGAAGATTTTTCTGCTTTAATAATTTCAAATAAAGTAGTAGGGATATTTTTATGTTTATTACTTCTTTCCGGTTTAGTGGCATTTTCGGGTATTTGCCACGTTTTGCCGCTTAAAACGGCCCCTTGTATTTGCCCGTTAGCACAATAATTGCGGACACTCCTCTCGGAGCGTTTCCACATTTTTGCAATTTGGGCTACTGAAAGATATTTCATATTTTACTCCCTTTATTAAATGATAATAGATTATCGGCAAAAAGTCAAGGGTTATTTGTCAAATAAATTTAGAATTTTGCCGATAAATTAAATTGTATAGGGAAACGGCAATTGTGAGAACTTATATTATTTCTTCACAAACTCGCTAAAATCTGATGTTAGTTGAAGGCATGCTTTGTTAGGACCGCAAACCCTTTTGGATTCAATATGCAAAGTCGGCTTAACCTGCGAGGTAGGTTCGGTGTGTTTCGGCAATTTAATAACCGCGTTTTGAAGATGCGCAGGGGCTAAATGGGCATAAATTTCGGTCATTTTGATACTCCTGTGTCCTAACAATTTAGATACCATATAAAGTTCAACACCGTTTTGCACAAGTTGACTCGCAAAAGTGTGACGCAGTTTATGCATGAAACTCGGGACATTGGCTTTTTGGGTCATTCTTCGGTACATGGTCGTTAGAGTGCCTGTGTTGCGCGTAGGCCCCAGTGTTATTACAAACTTGTTTTGTGCCGCAATTTTAGCCCTTTGTAAGGCCTTGCTTAAGGCTTCCGTCATCGGCACATAGCGGAAATATTCCGTCTTGTTTGGGGCAATATAAAGTTGATTGTTTTGAAAATCTACATCTTCCCATTTGAGTTGCATTATTTCGCCGCGGCGTAGCCCCGCATCAGCACCGAGGAGAACAATTATCCTCCATTTTTCATCTGGGCAGGCGGCCAAAATTTTATTAATTTCTTCCGGAGTGTGAAATACCACTCTGCCGCGAGGTGCTTTAAGTCTGGTTACAGCACTCCACTCTTGCTTGTGGATAAGTTGCCATTTTTCGCCCAAGTGCATAGCAATTTTCATCCGTTGCACCAAACCGTTTATATGAGAGTTACTGCACCCTTTTTTGATAAGATGTTGCTTATATTTTTGTAATAATTCAGGCGTAACATCCTGTAAAAACCGTGGTTTCTTTATTTCCTCAAAATACCGGATAGCGAGTTTCATATGGTTTATAGTGTATCGTGACCTTTCAACTGACATAAAATAGAACAGTTTATCTTTGAAAGTTTGCCAAGTTATATGGATGTGTATTTTTTCTTTAATAGCATTTCTGCGCCGGATAATTTCATCATATTTCATACGCGCAACACGCATATTTTTAGTTTGCAACGAAACACATCTTCTTATACCCGAGACATCTCTATACTCCGCGTAATAATACGGAGATTTAGTAGCTTTTCTGATACCCATAATTTCCTCCTTAAATGTTATGTTTTTGGTTTGCCTGATTATATTGCAGGGGGATTTCTTCTCCTTTTCTTACTTCGGCATGGTCAGATAGAAGGTATCCTTTTACTTTCCAACACTTGATAGTGCGCTTGTTGCAGTTGATTTCATACCAATAATCTAAGTCGGTGTGGATTACGTATGAAATTTCATACTCTTCGTTTTTATCTTTTATTAGGTTATTGACTAGTATACTGCCGTTCCAGGACTTGAGTGCTTGCTGCCTTTTTATTAAGTCCGCGCCGACGCCCTCTGGGTATCCGTCGTGATGATGATAAAGCAAAATTTCTCTATCCAAGAATTTAACTTGTATTTGGCATCTTGTACTCATAATTTTCTCCTTGCTTTTATGTTTTTGATGCTTAGCGGGGGCATTTTAAAGTACTTTTTAGATTCTTTTTTAGAAGTGCCTTCCGTCCAGCATCATGAACATATTAACTCTTCCATGGAAGAGTATCAAGTAGATTTTTAGAAGAGAAACGATAAATATTTTTAATGGGGAAATATCGGAAATTTATCTTTGAAATAAAGCATTTTATCATGAATTAATAAGTCCAATTTTGATTTACTTATTAAAGGTACTTTTATTTCTTGTGGAGTAAACATTTGTTTTAACATTTCAATTTGCCACCAATAGTTTGTATGACAGGTGTCAATAATTATTAAAATTTCATAATTAACAAATTTAAACCAATATTCCTTATCATTTAATAAATAAAATATTCCTATTATATTGTCAGTTAATGAGTCCATTCTTTTGCGGTATATTATTGGCAAAAATAAAGATGGATTATCAGGAGTTTCGTTCTTTAATATTTTTAGTGCTACGTTTTCATATAAACCCAAGTGCTTAGGGTCCATATTTGATACTGATTTTCGCCATATAAGAGAAATAAAGAAATGTCTTAATTTGTAAAAATTAAATAAGGGAGATTTTAATAAATGTTGATGATAAAAATCTTCTGTTAGTTCAAGTTTTTGTTGGGGAATAATATTGTACAAGATGTTATAGGCATAATTATCTAATTCTCCTAATTTATTATCACATTCTTTACATAATAGATATTCTTTATACCCGTTCTGATGATGGGTTAAATCTATAGTAATATTTTTAACGTCAAACTTAGTTAATCTGCCATGTTTTTTTATACCATAAAAACATTTCGGAATGATATGTGATCTAATCAAGGTGGTTTGTTTACCACAAAATTTACAGATACCAATATGTGCCATTTGTTAAAATCCTACATATATTTTACATAATAACACTTAAGAGAACATTAATTAGCGCTAGTTTCTATATGCTTTTTGCAACATATACTGCGTAAAATTTGATATATTTATATATATAAACTTACGAGAAGGATACGATATGCCTATTTTAGATTGGCTTAATAAAAAACAAGCCGTAAAAACTGCAAGTAAAGTACCCTATAAGGTTTTAGTAGAAAATAAAGAACTTTCTTACGGAGACCAAACCCTTGGAAATATGTTAATTAAGGGTGATAACCTAGAGGCCCTCAAAGCTCTACTCCCGTACTATAAAGGCCGCGTCAAATGCATCTATATTGATCCGCCTTACAATACAGGTTCCGCTTTTGAGCATTATGATGACAACCTGGAGCATTCTACTTGGCTTTCTTTAATGTATCCTCGGTTAGAACTATTGCGTGAACTCTTGGCAGAAGATGGAAGTATTTGGGTTTCTTTAGATGATAATGAATTAGCGTATTTTAAAGTTTTATGTGACGAGATTTTCCACCGTGATAACTACATAAACATGGTTACTGTAAAAGCAAAAAATAGTTCAGGAGCAAGTGGCGGTGGTGAAGATAAACGCCTAAAAAAGAATACAGAATTTCTTTTGGTGTATGGAAAGTCTGCAGATATGCCACCGTTTAAAACGCAGTACGAAGAGATAGAACTATCCCAGTACATTGAGAATGCATCTTCTTTTGCATACACATCGGTACTGACAAATCCTGGGAAATTAGAATACTTTACTTCGACGGTTGACGGAAAAAATGAAGAAATTAAGATTTATAAACGGACGGGATATGAAATCAAATCCGTTTCTGAATTAGCAAAAGAAGAAAAAATATCTGAAATTGAAGTTTATTATAAATATTTGGACAAAATCTTTACGCTAGAAAACGCGCAGACTTCAATCCGGCAAAGGGTTAAAGATGCGACGGATGAAGATGATACTTTTTACACAATAGAATATGTACCTGTCTCCGGAAGAAACAAAGGGAAAAAGACGGAAGTATCTTTTATTGGAAAAACGAAAAGATTAGTTAGTTATCTCAAATACACCTGTGTAACAAGAAAAAATAAAATATATAAGAAAATAAAGATTGGAACTCTTTGGAGCGATTTGAGTTGGAGTGCTGTATCGTACGAGGGAGACGTATCTTTTCCGAAAGGTAAGAAACCAGAAAAGCTTATTGCACGCATATTAGATATGGCATCGAACGAAGGGGATATAATTATGGACTCCTTTTTAGGTTCCGGTACTACTGCGGCTGTAGCCCATAAAATGGGGCGTAAATACATTGGCATTGAAATGGGTGAACATGCTATCACACATTGTGTTCCACGCCTTAAACAAGTTATTGATGGAACGGACCAAGGTGGTATTTCAAAAAATATTAGTTGGCAAGGCGGCGGTGGTTATACTTTTTATGATTTAGGCCCAGCTATCTTCGATGATAAAGATAATATAAACAAAAATATCAAATTTAAAGATTTAGCATTTCATATATGGTTTAGTGAAACAAAACAACCTTTACAAAGATATAAATATTCGCCATTAATAGGAGTTTGTGAAGAAACAGCATATTATTTACTTTATAATGGGGTTTTAGGTGATAAAAGTGTAAACGGCGGCAATGTTTTAACGAGTAAAATATTAGAATCCTTACCAAAACATAATGGTCCTAAAGTTATTTATGGCGAAGCTTGTCGTTTAAGCAAAGAACGCTTATTAAAAGAAAAGATAATTTTCAAACAGACGCCTTATCACGTAAAATCGAGGTAGAGATGTCTTTTGGTGAATTACAAACAAAATATGTTTTTATTGATGAATCTGGTAATACTAGTGTA
>JBGVBB010000074.1:0-1570 GCA_045225155.1 Elusimicrobiaceae bacterium | reverse complement strand
AGGACAAAATAGAGGACGAGGCACCGGTTCAAATCCGTCCAGCTCCAAAACAAATGCGGACAAACGAGAAGTTTGTCCGCATTTGCTTTAGATATTGGTTCTTTGTCAAATGTTGGGGTGCGTTATAAAAAATAAATTTTCAAGTAGTAAGATTTTCTACTTTTTTAACAAAGTCAGCCGAAACAAAGCATAACTCTGTTTCTTAAATTGTTAAAGTTACGGTAGCCGTAAGAAATGCGTTTAAGGACTTTAATATTGTTGTTCATACCTTCTGTAAAACCGTTAGTGTATTTGTGCCTGAAACTGTTTATAATGTATCTGAACCAATTATGTAAAGCGGATATGCAAGGAGAGAACTCGGGGAGTTCGCTTTCTCTTGCGGCTTGCAGCCAATTATGCAACTCGCTTTCCGCATAAGAATGTTTTTTAATTCTTTTCACTTGAATGAACCATTCTTTTAATGACCAAGCAGTATAAATATCTTCGTTTTGGTCGAGCATTCGTCGGAGAACTGCTTGCTGTTCGACGTTAAGAGTTTTGTATTCTTTGAATAGATAAGAACGACAGTGTTTAAAGTGTAAACGTTTGTCGTCGGGGAATCTCTTTTGAACTCGTTTTCTTACGTTATCCAAAGCAAAGTAAACTTGCCGAATAAAATGGTATCTGTCGACTATAATATTGGCGTTAGGGAAAAGCCAAGAAAGATCTGCATAGTTGTTTGTCATATCCATAACGAATACCCGTACTTTTGAACGCTCTTCCCTTGAAAAACGCAAAAAATATTCTGTAATATTAGATTTCTTACGGTCGGGAAGAATGTCCCATAACTTATTATTCTGAACGTCGGTTAAGATAAGATTATACTTTTCACCGCCGGTATTGCCCTTAAACTCGTCAATGCCGAGAACGGTCGGTAAAGACTCCTTATGCGAGTAGTTTACGAGTTTATAAGCCCGTTGTACCGTATTAGAAGAAACGAAGTGTTCTCTTGCAATGTCCTTTATTGATACTTTGCAGTGTAGTCTTGCAATAATACTTTCAAACAGTTTGTTTGAAGAACGATAATATTTCGGCAAGAAATTATATTTCTCATAGAATCTTTTACCGCAAGAGAGACAAACGTATCGTCGTTTTTTAAGAACAATAAATACCGGTTTATTGCGGAATGGCGTGTGTTTAACTTTTTGCAGTCTGTAATCGTGGATATGAGAAGTATTATTTTTACAGCAAGGGCATAATTGAGGCTTTGGCGTTGTCGATACGTAAATCTTAATAAAATTGTCTTTATCTCGAATTTTATCTATTGTAACGTTGCGAAAACCTAAAAAATTTGCTATAATGTCGTTGTTGAGCATAGTTATATTTTCCTTTGTGTTTTTGTCGCAGAAAATATTATACAGGAAAATTAAATTTTGCTCAACATTTTTTATGTCTTAAATTAAAAAATGCCGGACTGTTTCTTCTCACACCCCAACATTTATTTTAGAACCTAGATATTGACCTCGGACTTAGCAAGGACAAAATAGAGGACGAGGCACCGGTTCAAATCCGTCCGGCTCCAAAGAAACAG
>JBGVBB010000073.1:0-4245 GCA_045225155.1 Elusimicrobiaceae bacterium | reverse complement strand
CTACCGTTAAAATAATCCGGTACTTTATAGGTGTAAGTTCTTGCTGTGGTATCTGCTTGTAAAATTTTAGACCAGAAAGTTACCGGTTCTAAACGGTTGCGTTTGAATTCATTTTCAAAACGGGCAAAACTTGCCGCTTCATCAGCCATATAGCCACCGCCTACGGATGAAAGTTCTTTTATAAGGCCTAAATCCGGTAAAAACAAATCAAAGATTTGGAAAGTATCTACTTCCAAAGTCTTTTTCCTAAAGAAGTAATTTAACGGGTTTGGGGTTTTATACCTTGCCACTTGTAAAATACCTTCACTTGAACCGAACAAAATTATTTTTGCCGGTGCGGATGCTTTATATTGTATCTTTAAATTTTGCCCGGGGCGTACTAATTCCGGTGTTTTTAAATCTATACTTAAAGTTCTTTGTGACGGCGTTACCTTAATATAAGATACAGCGTAACTGTAAGGGGAAACGTAAACTTCGGGTGAACTTAATGACCTTACAAAAGAAATATTTAAGTATGCTCCGCCTACCACGGTATTAGGTATTTTGATTGTTTGGATACTGCTTGTTGTGTCGGCTTTAAACCATTTTGATGTGTACACTTTGTCCCCTTCCAAAGTTATTAAGCCAATGCCTGCATAGGGGGTAATTAAGTTAATGGTTACTTCTTCACCGGGTTCAAAGGATTGCTTTTCTAAGTACATTGTTAATATGGCATCCTTTTCCAAATTGAAGGAAGTATTGCTTGCACCGGTAACGAAATATTCTATTTTGTTTAATGCTTCGCCGGAATTATTATACAATACAGCGGAATAATGGCCGGGGGCTTCAGTAGGTAAATTAACTGTAGTTCCTGTTTTGTTTATATTAATTTTTTGTCTGCTGATTTCTTTTTCCTGGAGTACAGATTGGTAACGATAGACATTATCATATTGTTTTGTTAAAGCAGACACATAACTTTGTTCTTGGAAAACTAAAGTTAAGTCCTTCAAATCAATTTTTTCCAGATTATTGTTTAAGGCAATAAAATCAATTGTCGTTTCAGAGCCTTTATTTAAGAAAGATAAATTTGAAGCTGTTTTATAACCGACTATATATTCTAAAGGAGAAATATAAGCGGAAACCGACGTAGAAACAGTTTTTGAACTTTCCTGTTCAAGTGCTTCCGCATTAAAGCGCATGATGTAAGTACCTTTGGAATATTTATTTAAATCTATATCAAAAGTTGTATTACCTTCCACATCTGTTTCTTGTGAAGATAAAGGCACCTTTTCCTCGTTAATTAAACTATTGTTATTTCTTAAAGTATCATAAAATTTATAGTTTTTATAATCATCAAAAGAGAATTTTGTAGGTATAAATCTGACTGATGCTTTAACTTCGTTTCCTTGTGCGGGTGAACCGTATAGGTTTTGGACATTAACATTAATTTGCAGGGATTCTTTAGTTAAAAACCAGCCCTTTGTTTTTTTATCTTTAATTTGGGAAGAAACTTTTAATTTATCTTCCTCATATTCTTCAACTTTAAAAGATGACGAACTTATAAAATCCAACTGTTTATCTTTATCTATAGAATATGTATCTATGGAATAAGTACCAATATTTGCATTTTTGTTCAATTGGTAAGATAAAGCAGTTAAACCTTCTTCGGTTAAAGAAATGTCTTTTTCAAAAATTTTTGTACCTCTTGGATCTGTAATTCTTACTTTAATCGGTAAACCTGCGGTAGTTGTCCAAGTTTTATTTTTTGCAATTAAAGCAAAATCTACTTTTTCACCGGGCCAATATAAACCTCTGTCCGTCCAGACAAAAGTTTCTAAATCTGTGTTGGCGCTGTCCCCATAAACATCAAATTGGGAATAGTTTACTTTTCTGTCATAACTGTCAAAAGGAATATAAGTAAAATCATCATCTGTTTTTACAAGGAAGGCAACAGGTTTTTTATCATTACTGAAATCATATAAATTCGGTATATCGGCCACACCTTCCGCATTGGTATATACCGTTTTGATAACCGTTCCGTTTAATGCTAAGACTTCTACTTTAGCATTTGCTAACGGTTTCTCTTTGGCAAGGGATAAAGCATATAATT
Organism: Elusimicrobiaceae bacterium; assembly: GCA_045225155.1. Lineage (GTDB taxonomy): Bacteria > Elusimicrobiota > Elusimicrobia > Elusimicrobiales > Elusimicrobiaceae > Proelusimicrobium. The sequence continues at coordinate 2,156 of JBGVBB010000073.1, read as the reverse complement.
TAGATGTACCGTTCTCAAGTTGTTTGTAAATAACACCGATATCACTGATAATAATTAAACGTCTTACCAAAGTGTCATAGTCGGCTTTTGCCGTAATCAGGAATAATCCTTTGCCTTGTTTTAGATAATCTTTTAAATCTAAAGAGGAATAGTTAGGTGTTTTATAATCTGCGTTTAATGTTATTTTCTTCTTAAATAATTCACTGATATTATTTTCATTAAAGTTATACTGGTTTATGAATTGAGGGTTTTTCATATTTCCGTAAGTTTGTGAAACCAAATGGTTTATTTGGTTCGGCATAATACGTGCAAGTTCCACATCAAACTTATTTATACCTAAACTTACGAAATTTACTGTTTTATTCCCGCTCAGAGGGATAATAGATCCGTCCCCCATAATTGTAAGTTCTTTCGGGTATTGCGGGACTTTTAAAGTATTTGTAATTTCTTTTGTTAATTTAAATCCGCTTTCGGAAAGTATTACAGGTTTTACCTTTACATATATATTATAGTTTGATTTTTCGTCATTAAAATCAAATTTAAAAGAATGCACTGTACCGTCTTCGCTGATCGGCATTGCCTGTAATTCAAGTTTTTGGGCGGTATTTAAAACTTCTTGTGTGATTTTTTTTGTTTTCTTCGTTACCAAATAAGCATCTATTTTATTTTCCAATTGTTTAGGTGTTACGGAGTCGGAAAATTCAATAACTAACAATTGTTCGGGTACATTATCTTTATTTTTTTGTACCGTAGCGGTGATATGTTTTATCTGGAAATATTTGCTTTCTTCCGGAATTACGGTTGATGCCTTAGCGGTTTGTTTGTCATATTTAACTTCTAAACTAACTGTTTGTTGTTTAGGTAAAATGTTTACATTTTCATATCTTATAAAGGCAAATCTTTTAAATTGATCAAAAGTTATTTGCGGGGTTAATGTCTTTTTATCTAAAGTTAATGTCAATTTTTTAGTGAAATCTTTTTCATCTAACGGATAAGCGGATTTGATTTGCCCTATGATATCAAATTTCTTTTTTTGCGTTACGTCTTTTTGTAATGATAAGTTTTGTATGTTTATTTCATTTCCCGGTGTTTGGAAATTCAACTTATTATCTTTCAAATTTAATTCGGGAGAGATTAAATCTTTATTTACGGTAATTGTATATTTTTGGTTGGGAAGCCAATCTTTTTCCGGGGTGAAAACTAATTCCCTGCCTCCGTTTGCTGCCCATGAACCCCTAATTTCAGGGGAAATCTTAATTAAATCGGTAATATCTTTATCTTGATATTCAAAATTAATAAAATCTCTGCTGCCGTAGTTGTTATTATCGTAGCTATTTGAACCGGGTTCTATTTCTTCATCATCTTGATAATCATAATAACTGTTTTCTATTACCGGCAAATTATCGGTAACATTACCGTTTTTGGCTGCATGGACATATAATTTCGGGATACTGCCCAAAACTGTTTTGGTGTTACCGTCAATGCTGATACTTCTCGTCATTAAAGGGGTAACTTCTAAATTTATGGTATTATCTTGCGGATTAAGGCCGGCATTTCTGTCTAAATTTACAGATTTTTCACGGGTAGTTGCGTACCAAACCGCACCCCCTATTAAAACAGCTAAAACTACAGATATAATGGAAATAAATTTCCTATTTTTTAATAAATTTTTCATAATCTCTCCTTTATTTTATTATATCAAATATGGAGAGTAAACGAACTCGCCACCTATCGTCGTGGGATAGGTGGTTTTATGTGTGATAATATTACTGGTTTATAATTTTACCGAAAGGCTGTAAAGATCTTCAAGTTGCTCAATCTTTTCTTTAGGGGTTTCCTTTAAAATAGGTGTATAAATTTCCTTCATGCCGAGGCGTGCGGCCTCTTTAATACGGCGTTCGGTTAAAGGTACTATGGCAACTTGCCCCAAAATGCCCACTTCCCCGATAAATGCGGAAGTACCGGAAATCGGTTTGTCTTTCACAGAACTTATAACTGCGGCACATATTGCAAGGTCAAGCGACGGATCATTAATCTTTGTTCCGCCCGTTAAGGAAATATACACATCTTTATTGTCTAAATTTAAGCCGATATGCTTTTCAAGCGCGGCAAGCAGCATTTGGCAACGGTTTAAATCAAGCCCCGTTGCTATGCGG
>JBGVBB010000072.1:0-4763 GCA_045225155.1 Elusimicrobiaceae bacterium | reverse complement strand
ACTGATAACAAGAATATTCTTCCCCTCATTGAGCACTTTTTTAGGGTCTCTCATTTCTAATAATCTCAAAAGCCTTTGCGCTTTTGCTATCAAGATATATGCCGCTACCCCGTCACCTATTCTTTTAGTCGCTTCCAACTCTTTAGTCGCCAAAAATTTACGCCATGTTGCGACTTCTTTCTCCGATAAATATTTCTCTGGGATATAACCTTCTTGTCCACATATGCTTTTGCTTAAACGCTCATCGAAACCTTCTACTTTGAGATCACGAATATATGTATTCCACGTCTCAAAGAGATCTTGCGGCAAAATATTTTTTGCATCAGATTCTTGTAATAGAAAAATCCCACTATCATTTTTCCAATTTTTACAAAAAGAGAAAATGCCGTATATGTTTTTTACCAACTTATCTGCATCCAAAGCAAACTCTTTTTCGTCCGCTTTGCTATAATCCATCTCAAGACGTAAATGCCCAAAATCATTGTTATAGCCATTTTCTATATTAGGAATATAAAGCACCCCGTTTATATCGGTATAACGTTTCATTTCTTCAATCACTTCCTGTCCAGAAAACAAATCTTGCGACAAGTTAATACCAAAAGCAAGTTTAGCAGGATTTATTCTTATCATGTTTTGTTCCATATTTTTCCCCTCCTATATTTTTCACTTAACCCCTTAAAAAGGACGCCGTGGCCTCCCTTTTTATTTTTTCTCTTTTACTATTTTTATAACTCCCGCTTCCCTCTTAAGCCTGATACGGTTTCCCTTAAGACATTCAAATTTTTGAGGATAATTTTGCGCCGTTGCCCTAACGTCTTCTCTCTTTACTAACGATCCGTCTTTTTTGAAATACAAATTAGCGCTGGCTATGTCTTTTACTATTTGGTCTACATGTACTGCATCTTCAGGCGCACCCATTAACACTCTTTCAAGTGCTTCCACAAGCGTAACGCATTTTGCCTTCGGTCTTTTTACTTCCCCCATATTAAAAAATGATACCTTTAGCACTTCTTTCTCGTTATCCCCTATAACAAGCACTTCCCCATAGGTTCTTATTTTTTCTATGACTAAATCCCAATTTTCTTGTAATGTTTTTCTCCCCACAATTGCATCCTTTGAATAAATCATTTTATTTTTCCCTCCTTTTTCTACAGTATTATTATATAATTTTTAAATTATAAACACAAGAATATACGACATTTCATGACTTTATAATATTTATAATAGACCTGCACCCCATTTATATTTTTGACATTAATCTTTGAAATTTTTAGCACTAAAAAAAGACCTTGAAAATTCAAGATCTTAAAAAAGTGCAAAAAATAGCCCGTTTTTGCCCAAAAAACGCAAAAAGTGGGTCAAAAAGACAAAAGACTTTTTGACCCACACACTTGGTTGCGGGAGTGGGATTTGAACCTCACGACCTTCGGGTTATGAGCCCGACGAGCTACCGGACTGCTCCATCCCGCGATGCCTATATATAATAAACCATAATTGAGTATTTGTCAATGATTATCGCGTATTTTTCTGTAAATTTGTCATATTTATTTTATGCCGAACGCGACAAATTTTGCTAAAAAATTTAATAAACACTAAAAACCCCGTACGTAAAACTTGAAATTTTTATGCCCGATATGATACAATGTACCTATGAAAGCCGAAATCCCACAAATTTTATACGGCAAAACGGTTGCCGTCGCCGTAAGCGGCGGCGAAGATTCTATGGCGCTGCTTCACTATTGCGTGCAGCATAAAAAGACGTATAACCTAAAAACCGTTGCATTAAACGTCGAACACGGGATTCGCGGCGAATCGTCTGTTAAAGACTCGGCTTTTGTAAAAAATTACTGCCTTTCGCACGACATACCGCTTTTAGAATATAAAGTCGACGCGATAAAAAAGTCTAAAAACGATAAAATTTCCATAGAACAGGCGGCACGCGCACTTAGATACGAGTGCTTTTACGACGCGATAGAAAAGCATAAGTGCGACGCGATTTTTACCGCGCACCATAGTTTGGATAACCTTGAATCGGTGCTTTTAAATCTTTTCCGCGGAACGGGGATTAAAGGACTTATCGGCATAAAAAATTACGGCGACAAGATTTTTCGTCCGCTATTACGGGTCAGTAAAGCCAAAATTTCCGCTTACGTCAAGCAAAATAACATCCCGTTCGTGAACGACGAAACCAACTTCTCAGACGATTATACGCGAAATTTTTTACGTCTTAACGTGATACCTAAATTAAAAGAAGTCTTCCCCGAAGCGGAAAAAAGCGTTCTGCGGCTATCCGAAACGGTTAAAACGGAAGACGAGTTTTTAGACCGAGTTGCAAACGCCGCACTCGTATTCAATAACGGTGCGTACAGTTTAAAAACCGATACCACGCGCGCGATTTTTGCCCGCGCCGCGGTTATCGCTCTTAAAAATTTGGGGCTAACTTACGATTACGAGAAAGTACACGTAGACGATGTGTGCGCGCTTACTGAAAAGGAAAACGGCAAAGGAGTAGACCTTCCGCACGGCATAAAAGCGATAAAGGAATATGACCGTATAACGATATATAAAGAAGCGCTTTGTACCGCAAAAGCCGCGGATTTGCCATTTAAAATAGGCGAAAGTTCGTTAAACGGCAAAACTATAAATATAGCAAAGTGCGGTAAAATTTCGGCGGAAGAATTAAAAAACGGCTTTTACTTTGACCTTGATAAAATTCCCGACGGCGCGGTGATAAGATTTCGCAAAACAGGCGATAAATTCACTAAATTCGGCGGCGGAACGACAAGCCTGTCGGATTATCTTACCGATAAAAAAATACCGAAAAAAGACCGCGACGGGCTTTTGCTCATTGTAAAGGACAGCGACGTGCTTGCGATACAAAGCGTAGCGATTTCCGATAAAATAAAAGTTGATAAAACGACTAAAAACATAATAAAAATCTCTTAAACAAAGGACGAATTATGGACAATTATAAAGTAATTTTGAGTGAAGAAACTATCCAGAAAAGAATTAAAGAACTCGGTGAAGAGATAACGCGCGACTATCAGGGCAAAGAACCGGTCGTAATATGTATGCTTAAAGGTGCGGTGTACTTTTTTGCGGACCTGACGAAGAACATAAAACTCCCGCTGATGCTGGACTTTGCAAGGCTTTCCAGTTACAGAAACGGCACGACAAGCGGGCAAATGGAACTCATCTACGACATAACCGCAAAAATCGAAGGGCGGGACGTAATACTTGTAGAAGATATCGTCGATAGCGGCAAAACGCTCGCTTACTTTATAGAACTGTTAAAAACCCGCCACCCCGCGTCGGTCAAAATCTGCGCATTTTTAGATAAAAAGGAACGCCGCGAAGTGGAAATAACGGTTGACTACGTCGGCTTTGATATCCCCTGCGGGTTCGTTATCGGCTACGGGCTTGACTATGCGGAAAAGTACCGCGAATTCCCCTTCCTTGCGGAAATAATCAATCCTTCGGAATTATAATAACGATTTATCAATTACGGCGCGGCAAATATTTGCCGCGCCGTTTTGATTTTTTAAAATTTAAAATACGGGAGTTTAGGCTAATTCTTCAAATTTTTTACTAAAAGGATTAAACACATACGCCTGATAATGGCAATATAGTTTTTCATCATCCTTACACTTGCTATCGCCTATGATTATCATAAATTCGCCGTTTTTAAGACTACAACGCTCGCTCACCGCTTTCGTCGTTAAAATTTGTTCGGTGATTGCTTCCAGATATTTATCGTGACTGTTCTTTTGTTCAAAAGGCAAATAACCGATAACTACACGCAAAGGGCAATTTATATGTAAAAGTTTAACAACTTCATCCATCCAAGAAATAGAAGAATTTTCGTGTTCGATAGCGACTTCTAAATCCCATAAGTGCTTTTCAAAATTATTGATTAAGATGTTATCATTTTCAGATTTTCGTAATTGTTTCCAGCCTGTTAAATCTATTCGGTAGTATTCTGTTGAAGTTTCAAACTTTTGTTCTTTAAGAAAATTCGCAATTTTGCCTAAAATAAATTTTGTATATTCTTTGCTAGACGTCCAAACCTTAATTGCATCATCTTTGCTTTCTATAAAAATTTTACTAAATTGTTCCCAAAATTCTTTTGCTGTCATTTTTTACTCCTTTTCGCTTATATGTTTTACTCTCGGTTTGGATTTTTTGTTTGAGAGTTTAAGCCTTAAATAGATTATATATTTACATCTCCGTCGCTACAATGTACAACACAACTTGATGGAACTTTATTTTTCCAATTATTGTCTTTACTTATCGCGTTCCAATTTGCCTTCGTACCTTTAAATATTATATCCGTTAAACTGCTACAATTATAGAACGCAGAATACCCTATACTTGTAACAGTATCGGGAATTGTTATACTTGTTAAACCGCTACATTCATAGAACGCCAACCCTCCTATACCCGAAACACTGTCGGGTATTGTTATACTCGTTAAACTGCTACAATTAGAGAACGCTCTACTCCCTATACTTGTAACGCTATCGGGGATTGTTATACTCGTTAAACTGCTACAATTAGAGAACGCCCCGTATAATATATTACCGCCAGTTACCGTTACACTCTTTAATGATGATGGTATATAATAGGTGGTACTATAATTGCTGCTTGAATAATATTGTTCAGTTGCCGTACCGCCTGTATAACTGCTTGTGCCGAATATGTATCCGAATAGCGTACTACTGCTTGCGCTTGTGGCGTATTTACTACCGCCCACAAACGGTATA
>JBGVBB010000071.1:0-5469 GCA_045225155.1 Elusimicrobiaceae bacterium | reverse complement strand
TGCAAGCAGGAGCGCAAACGGTGGAAGATTTAGTGGAATTACAAACAAAAAAAATTGGTTTAAAAATTACAGGAGTTAGATAATATGAAAAAGGTTGTTTTATTAATTCGTGACGGTTGGGGTGTAAGGCAAGATAAAAATAATAATGCCGTATTAAATGCAAATACCCCGAATATTAACAGTTATTTGGCAAAATATCCGCATATTTTGATTGAAGCATCAGGGGAAGAAGTCGGTTTACCTGCCGGATATATGGGATCTTCCGAAGTCGGGCACTTAAATATGGGTGCGGGCCGCATTGTTATCCAAGAATTAAAACGTTTAAAAGATGCTTTTGAGGACGGTTCAATTTATAATACACCTGCTTTTAAAGCGGTTTTGGATAATTGTGTTAAAAACAACAGTGCTTTGCATTTAATGGGCCTTGTGCAAGATGAAGGTGTGCATGCGCACCAAGACCACCTTTATAATATTATCAAAAAAGCCGCGGAACTTGGCATTAAAACCGTTTGGGTACACTTTTTTGCCGACGGGCGCGATACACCACCCAACAGTTCACTCGGTTATTTAAAAATGCTTGAAGAAAAGTTTAAAGAGTACGGTGTCGGCCGCGTTGCAACTTTAATGGGCCGCTATTATGCCATGGACAGAAATGAAACTTGGGATTTAACTACCCAGGCGTATGACCTTATCGTAGATGCAAAAGGCCGCGTTGCAAAAAGTGCCGAAGATGCTATAAAAAATTCTTATGAAAATGACAAAACGCCGTCAGGCAGTAAAATGGTGGATGAATATATCCCCCCAACAGTTATTGAGGGTTACAGCGGCGTAAAATACGGGGACGGCATTGTTTTCTTCAATTTCCGTCAAGACCGTGCCATACAGTTAACACGTTCTTTTGTGGAAGATGATTTCCCCCTCAAACGTAACCGCAGGCCGAATATTGTTTTTTGCGGACTCACAAAATATTATGACAGTTTTAAATATAATGCTCTTGCTCCGATGAGTGAAGGCGGCAGCATGAATAATTTGCTCGGTGAAGTTATTTCAAAAGCAGGCAAAACGCAACTTAGAATTGCCGAAACGCAAAAATTTAAACACGTTACATCTTTCTTTAACGGCAAACTTATTAAACCTTTTGTCGGCGAAGACAGAATTGAAATCAAAGGTACTTTTGACCCTGCCACTTACGCCGAACACCCGGAAATGGATGCCCGCACCGTAGCAGACAGAGCAGTAACCGAAATTGCAAAAAACAAATATGATTTCGTTGTTTTAAATTTTGCTAACTGCGATATGGTGGGCCATACAGGTTCTTTTGAAGCGGCAAAAAAAGCCGTTGAAGTGGTTGACGAATGCTGCGGCAAAGTTGTTGAAGCTGCTTTAAAAGCAGGCTATGCAATTTTAATTACAGCAGACCACGGTAACGCAGAAGATATGTGGGATGATAAAATCAATATGCCTAAAACCGCACACACCACAAACCCGGTTGAGTTTATTTATGTAGCAGATGATGCACAAAACATTAAACTTGCAAATGGCGGAAAACTTGCTGATATTGCCCCCACGGTTTTGAAACTTTTGGAAATTCAAAAACCTTCGGACATGACCGCAACAAGTTTGATAATCTAAAACAGGAATATTATGAAAAATAAAAAAGGGTTTACTTTACTTGAATTATTGATAGTTGTATTAATTATCGGCATACTTGCCGCTACCGCTATGCCGCAATATAGAAGAGCGGTATTAAAAGCACGCTTAAGCACTGGTATTCCTTTAACCGAAAGCTTATTTCAAGCGGAACAGGCATATTATTTGGCACATAATGAATTTTCCAATGATATTGATGCCCTTGACTTGGAAGTACCTAAAGATGATTCTTGTGAGTCTTGGCACGATACGGACGGATCTGGTTATACTTGCAATTGGGGATCATTAAACGTACAAGGAAATGCCACAAGCTTCGTATTTATATATCCTCCAAATAGAGCTGAAAATGATGAAGATTTCAATTCTTATATCGGTTATTTACGCCTTTTACGAGACGATGATACCGGAGAGTTTCAACCAAATGAGCGATATTGCGTAGCTAACATAAACCATAGAGTGGCAAACGGTGTCTGCCTTGATATGGGTGGCGTTTATACAAGCGGAAACAGTTATTGGAACTTCTACAAGATGTAATAAAGCAATAAAATTCTACAAACCCTCTCTATAATTGCTATAATGTATAGAGAGGTAAAAATGGCCGGTATTGATCAATCAAAACTTAAAAATATTCTTTCAGCCCTAAATAAAAATAAACTTGACGGGCTAGTTTTAACAGATTTACACGATATGAATTATCTGCTCGGCGAAATTTTTTGTGAAAATGAGGCCACTGTACTCATTCACAAAAAAGGCCTTGTAATTGTAACGCGTCCGCTATACGAAAATGATGTAAAAAAATATTTCCCAAAAGCCAAATTTATACCTCTTGAACAAGAGCAACATCTTGAAATTATTAAACAGGCAAAAGCCCTCAAATTAAAAGCACCTGCTTTTGACGAGAATAAAGAGTTTTTTGCCGCCGCTAAATTTTACAAAAAAGCGGGTTTTAAAACCGTTTCAAACTTTATAAATTCAGTACGCGCTGCAAAAACCGAGCAAGAACTTAAAATAATGCGCCAGTCCGCACAAATTGCATACGGGGCTTTTCTCTACATCAAGAAAGAAATCAAAGCCGGTATGACGGAAAAACAAGTTGCACTTAAAATTGAAATGTTTATGCGTGAACGCGGTGCAACGGCAATGTCCTTTATTCCTTTGGTGTCTTTTGGTGCAAACGGCGCAAACCCGCACCATTTACCTGACGATACAAAATTAACAAAAAATACGGCTGTATTGCTTGATTTCGGCTGTGTTTATAAGGGGTATTGTTCGGATATTACACGTTGTTTTTGGTTCGGTGACAAAATAAACCCCGAATATCAAAAAATTTTAGATCTTGCAATTTTAGCACATGATACCGCCGCGAAAAAAGCAAAATACGGCATGACAGGCGCACAAATTGATGCACTTGCCCGCAGCGTAATTGTTAATGCCGGGTACGGTAAATATTTCACGCACAGAACAGGGCACGGTATCGGTATGCAAGACCATGAACTTGCAGATATATCAGATTTAAACAAAAGCAAAATCGGCTTAAATTATTGTTTTAGTATTGAACCGGGAATATATTTGCCGGGTAAATTCGGCGTACGCCATGAAGATTGTTTTTACATGACCGCAAAAGGAATTAAACAAATAAAATGACGGAAACACTTAAAAAATTTCAAAAATATCTTGCCGAGCAAAAACTCGGCGGTGCTGTTATTACAGATATTTTAACAATTAACTATTTAACTTCTTTTACTTTTGTCAGTGACGGTGATGCCTTCCTTCTTGTAACGCCTAAAAAAGCCACTTGCTACACAAAAGATATGTATTTAATTGACATAAAAAGCAAATGCCCTTTTTTAGATTTTGTTAACTCGCTTGATATTGCTGACCTTATAAAAAACCTCGGCAAACAAGCAAAAAATTTTGTTTTTGACCCTTGTGCATCCACTTATTTAAACGGAACTGCTTTATATAAAGCAGGCGTAAAAGAAGCGGCAAAAATAACTTCCGTTATCCGCGAAGTTAAAACAAAAGACGAAATAAAACTTATTAAAAAGGCTTGTGAAATTTCTTCAAAAAGTTTTGAAATTTTTAAAAAGAAATTAAAAGCAGGTATGACGGAAATCCAGGCAGCTAAACTGCTTGAAAGCATTATGGCGGAACTTGGTGGGCAAGGCCTTTCATTTGATACAATTATGGCATTTGGTAAAAATACCGCAAATCCGCACCATACAAATTCAAATTTGAAACTTAAAAAAGAAATGCCGGTCTTGATAGATTTCGGTTGCCGTTATAAAGGTTATTGCTCTGATATGACACGCACTTTTTGGTTCGGTAAAAAACCTACGCAAGAATTTAAACATTATTTTGAAGCGGTTTTTGAGGCATATACAATCGCGAGCAAAGCATTAAAACCGGGCAAAGGTGCGAAGGAAATGGACAGTTTAGCCCGCAATTATTTTGAAGATAATTTTGATGCCGCAAAATATTTTATTCACTCGCTTGGGCATAACTTGGGGCTTGAAATACATGAACGCCCGATACTTTCCCAAAGAAGCGAAGATACTTTAAAAGAAAATGCTTTAACGACAATAGAGCCGGGGCTTTATTTTAAAAACAAATTTGGTATTAGGTATGAAGATACCTTTTTAATAACAAAAACAGGCAGTATAAAATTAACTAAATAGGAGAATATTATGATAGGAACACCTCAGTTTAAAGAAGGTTTAATTTTTAAAAACGAAAATGGTGAACTTGTTGAAATTTTGGAATATCAACATCACCGCAAATCACAGGCACGCGCTGTTGTTCGTGTAAAACTCAAAAATTTAAATACAGGTTCATTGATTGAAACCAGCTACCGCCCCGAAGATAAATTTGAAGAAGTTACCATTGAAAAACGCCCTCACAATTTCCTTTATAAAGAAGGCGATATGGCTTATTTTATGGACGCGGAATCTTTTGAACAAATCGGCGTGCCTTTGGCCAAACTCGGCAAACAAGAAAAATATTTAGTTGACAATATGGAAGTGATCGGCCTTTTTATTGACGGCGTACTTTTTAATATTCAACTTCCGATTAAAGTTGATTTAAAAGTCGTTTCCACAGTTCCTGGCGTAAAAGGTGATACCGTTTCAAATATGACAAAACCTGCCACCTTGGAAAGCGGTATTGAAATTAAAGTCCCCCTCTTTATTAATGAAGGCGACAAAATCAGAATTGATACAAGAACAGATACTTATGTTGAAAGAGTTAACGAGTAAGTTTTTTGTTACGATTTTCCTATTTAGCATGATATTTTCAAGCGCCAACGCGCTTGAAATATCTGCCTTTAAAGCAGAAAATGACGGGGAAGCAACCGTAACTTTTTGCAAAACACTTAAGGTAGAAAATGTTTCCGTAAGTAAAAAATCCGTTATTCAAATCGTGGTATTTGAAAAGGATGATGGCGAATATGAAAATATTGCTCTCTTAAACAATACTATTGCAAATAAAATTATTTCATGTTTTGAAGGTGTATGTGATACTAGAACCTCTTGTAATAAAGCTCCTTACACTTTAATTAGTGCAAGAAAAGCAAAAAGCGGTGATTTAGTTATTGCAAAAGTAGCTTTTGACAGAGATTTAAGTGCAATATTTTTAATTTCAAGTTATCAAAAGAAAGATAAAACTTTATATCGTGTAACCATGCCACAAGATTTAAAATTTTTAAGCGGCAAATATAAAAGGAATTTACGCGATTGGTTAATTAACGAAGCTAAAAATTTATTATGAGGTGTTTTAACCCTAAAACCCAGGAAGTTTTTGCCGACGACTTAACATTAAATA
>JBGVBB010000070.1:0-3486 GCA_045225155.1 Elusimicrobiaceae bacterium | reverse complement strand
CTTTTGCTATCTGCTCTTCATACAAGGGGGCATATTTTTTAATTATTTCTTCTAAATTAGTAATTTCAATAATTTGCCAATATTCCCCGCTTTGTTTCATTTTTAACATAAAAACGGTTTCCGGATCGGCGATATAAGGTTTGGCCTCTTCCGGTACTAAATTTTTATCAAGGGCGTATTTTATTGCTTCTTGATTATCTAAAATAACTTTTGCGGAAGCAATACCGTTTTTATTTTCCAATATTTCATATTGTTTTACTTTAATCATTTTTGCATAATCTTTATATTCGGAATTGCTTAATTCCCTTACGCCCTCTAAAATAAACTGTTTGGCAATCGGCACTATAATAACTTTTGCAGCGGTAAGGCCGACAATTTCTTCTTTGGAAAGGCCTTGAATATCTTGCCTGGCTACTACGTCAATTGCATTATTTAATATGGCACTTATATCAATATATCTATCTATATTATCAACATCGCAATTTTGTAAAGCATTACCTGTCGCGATTAAAGATTCCTTCGGATTGGGGCTTTTTTGGCAAGCCGCTAAAACGCATAATACGCTTAGAAACACAACTAATAATTTTTTCATAATATCTCCTTTTTATGGGCTACAATTTATTATACATTATTTGATAAGTTTTAAAGTGCGAACAAGCAAACTTTTTAAAAAGTAAACTTCACGTGTTGTTAAAGCACTTTTGGCCTTAATTTCATTAAAATATTCCATACAGTTTTTATCGTTTAAGACAGGCGGGCGCGGAACTTTTTTTAAGAAGTTTTGAAACTCTCTTTCAAAAATTGCATAATCGCTTTGTTTGGCAATTTTTTCGCTTTTTATTGACGGGCGAGGGAAATCATGTTTCGCAATTTCATAACAACAAAGCATAAGTGCTTGTGCCAAATTTAGAGAGGGAATTTTTGGGTTTGTGGGCACATGCAAAATATAATTTGCAAGGGCGATATCTTCAGAACTTAAACCCGTTTTTTCCGAACCAAAAACGATAGCGGTTTTGCCGGTAAATTTCGGTGCGTAATTTGCAATTTCCGGCAAACTTATAACTTGGCGGTAAGCAACGCGCCTGTCAAGCGAAGTGGTAGCAAGTATTGTGGAACAATCTGCGACTGCTGTTTTTAAGTCCTCGTAAACTTTTGCTTTTTTTAAGATATGGCTTGCGTGGACTGCCGTAACTGCCTCTTTCCACGACGGAGCATAAGGTTTAACAAGCCTTAAATCCGTAAAGCCGAAATTGCCCATCGCGCGTGCGCAAGCGCCGATATTTAAAGGGTTTCTTGGGCGAACTAGAATAAAAACAGGTTTCATTATTTTATTTTTTCCTTCATTATACCTACGATAGTACTATCTACCTTCAGCATACCGACATTTGAAATTTTACTTAAATTTTGAATAGTCTTTTCAGCACTTTTACCGACAAAGCCCTCGGCTTCAGTTATGCCGTAATGCTTAATACCCATAAAAGCGGAGCGTAAAGCACTATCAACGGAACTGACAACTTTTAAAGCACAACCGCTTTTTGCACCGTCGCAAAGCATACCGCCGATATCGCTGATAATATTATTTATGGCAAGTGTTATTGCTTTAATATCTGCACCTTTTTGTTGATAAACCAAAGCGGCCGCAGCACCAACACCGGCTGCAATTGCGCAACCGCAAATAGGGGCAAGTTCACCTGTAAAAACTTTAACATAACCGTTTAATAAGTGGGAAAGTGCTATGCTTTTTAAAATTTTATCCTCTTTAATTTTTAATTGTTTACCTACATAATAAGGCACCAAAATTGCCACTATACCTTGATTACCGGACCCGCCGGAACTCATAACAGGATGGCAAAAACCATCCATACGGCCGTCAGCTGCTTGAGCGCATAAAATTTTAGTATCGGTAACTAAATCTTTAGTGAGGATTTTTTGCCTAACTAAATTTTTTAGATAGAAGCCGACTTTTTCCAAATCTTCCCCTTTACGCGATGCGGCCAAATTCATAACAACACCTTGTTTAATATAGGCTAAATCTTCTTTATCGGCATGTTCCGCATAATTAATTAAGTCGGCAATCTTTGCTTCCTTCAAAATTTGCAAATAAGAATTTTTTTGTACTTTTTGTTTCTTCTCTTTTAAAACTTTACCGTTTAAGGAGAGATAACAAATTTCTTGATGCCCGCCTGAAATTATACATTTAACTTTACTGCCCCTTTCCCCTACAGCATTAACACAAATGTAAAAACCTTTCTTGGAAACAGTATTTAAAATGACGCGTTTTTCCATGATAAGTTGCAAGGCAGCATCCAAAATTTTAGGGGTAACACTTTTTAAAAGTTCCATTTTTTGTTTTGGGTTTTTCAAAACTAACCCTAAAGCTGCCGCAACCAAATTACCGCGAAGCCCACCGGTATTAGGTACTTTTACACCAAGACCGTTTTTAAAAGTTGCACCGTCTAAATAAAGTGTAGCTTTTTTTATATTTTCCTTTTTTAAAACACTTGCTGCGGTTGCTGCAGCCAACGCAACGGATACAGGTTCCGTACAACCGAGTGCCGGGTAAACTTGATGTTTTAAAACTTCTTTAAGTAAATTTATTTTCATAAAAATAATTTGGGCTTTTCTATATAAGAACCGCTTTCGAAACTGTAAATTTTACCGTTACCGACTATAATATGATCAACCATTTTGACCGATAAGACATCTAAAACATTTTTTAGATTATCCGTCATAAATTTATCTTCCATAGATGGGCTTGGATCGCCGGACGGATGATTATGCACGCATATTATATATTTGGCACCGTGTTTTAATATAAGTTCTATAAGTTTACGCGGATATACTGTGGTATTATCAATATTACCTTCAGATAATATTTCAGATGCTATTAAGCGTAGTTTTATATCTAAAAATAATACTTCAAAACATTCTTGTTTTTTATTTTGAAGATGCGATATGCAATAATTATAAAGTTCTTCTTGGTTAGAAATGCTTTTGCGTTGTTTTATTTTATCATAACTGTGGCGAGTTATAATTTCCCTAATAACATTTATAAGCATTGCGCTTTGCGGGCCAAGGCCTTTTACTTTTTGAAGTTCAAAATTGCTGGCCTCTAAAACACCGCTTAAAGAACCGAAAGTTTTAAGCAAAGCCCAAGCAAGTTTTTTAGTATCTTTACGTGGTATGGAAAAAGTCAAAAGGAGTTCCAAAACCTCATGATCCAAAAAAGGTTTTATCCCTTCCTTTTTAAATTTGTTTTTAATGCGTTCCCTATGCCCGATATATGACGGCTTTTCCATATAAACATTATACTTTTTTTACACATAAAATTTATACATAAAAAGAGCAGGTTCAGTTATCCACCGAACCTGCCCTAACGACAACTGGAGTTATCCTCCATATACGTCTCCTTCACATAAGCGGTATCCCTACCGCCACCTTCGGCAAACGGGGGTAAACGCACCGCACCGCCGCCCTAAGCAGCCC
>JBGVBB010000069.1:0-2246 GCA_045225155.1 Elusimicrobiaceae bacterium | reverse complement strand
TTCCTCTACTAAGGCTGTATTTGTTTGGCCTTCTTGGAATTTTTTATTCTGTAAAATAAGTTTATGAAAATCTAAAGTGCTTTTTGGGCCTTTAATTCTAAATTCACCGAGTGCCCTTTGTGCCCTTTTTAATGCTTGTTCTCTGTTAGGTGCACTGACAATAAGTTTAGCAAGTAAACTGTCATAAAAGGACGGTATTTCATAACCGGAATAGGCCGCACTGTCCACCCTTATGCCGAGGCCATCTGGGGTATGAAAATAAGAAATCAACCCTGAATTAGGTAAAAAGTTTTGTTCCGGATCTTCCGCATTTATTCTAAATTCAATCGCATGGCAAGTGATTTTTTGTGCTTCTGCCTGTGTTAAAGTTAGGGGTTGATTTTGTGCGATTTCAATTTGTAATCTAACTAAATCAATACCGCCGCAAACGGCTTCCGTAACAGGGTGTTCCACTTGGAGGCGGGTATTAACTTCCATGAAATAAAAATTTTTATTTTCGTCCATCAAAAATTCCACTGTACCCACACCGCTGTATTTTGCTTGTTTAACCAAAGCAATTGCCGCCGAAATAAGTTTTTTGCGGACTTCATTTGTAACAAAAGGTGAAGGGGATTCTTCAATTAACTTTTGGTTCTTGCGTTGCATGGAACAATCGCGTTCCGCAAATGCAATAACATTACCGAAATTATCAGCCGCAAATTGTACTTCTATATGACGGGGACTTATTAAAAGCTGTTCAAAATAAACATCATCATTGTTAAAAGCGATTTTGGCTTCAGCTTTTGCGGTTTCAAGGGCGGTTTCAAAGGCATCTTCGGTTTGTGCTACGCGCATACCGCGCCCACCGCCGCCGAGGGCTGCCTTTATCATTAAAGGGAAACCTATTTTTTCTGCTTCGAGTAAAAAATTATCTTTTACAATTCCATTGCTGCCTTTTACAACAGGCACACCTGCTTTTACGGCAATTGCACGCGCTTGTGCTTTTTGGCCGAGTTTGGAAATTGCTTCGGCACTTGGCCCTATAAAATCTATGCCGGCTGAAGTAACTTCTTTGGCAAAATCTGCATTTTCGGAAAGAAAACCGTAACCGGGGTGAATTGCTTCCGCTTTTGTTATTTTGGCCGCAGCAATAATTGCATCAATATTCAAATAACTTTCCTTGCTTGGAGCCGGGCCTATACAAAGGGCTTCATCGGCGGCAAGAACATGTGCGGAAAGTTTATCTTCTTCAGAATATACCGCAACGGTTTTAATATCCATTTCCTTTAAAGTACGAATAATTCTTAAGGCGATTTCACCGCGGTTTGCAATTAAAATTTTTGTATATTTTTTTTCTTTCATAAGTTAATCAATAAAAAATAAAGGCTGGTTATATTCTACATCGGTGTCTTCTTTTATGGATATAGATTTTAATACCCCTGCTTTGGGTGACAGAATATTTACTGTTTTTTTATGGCTTTGCACCACGCCTAAAAATTGGCCCTTTTTCAAAGTCATACCTTCTTCAAGTTTTGCTTTTTCTTTATTGCTTTTTGATTTATAGATACCGATAGCGGGCGCAAGAACTTTAGTTAATTTTGAAGTGTAACTGTTAAAAGCGGTTTCCGCACTTTTGAATTCTACCGAAATTGAGCCCCTTTTACAAATAAGTTCCTGCAAATCGGTTGTTTTTGCCCATTTTATAAACTCATATAATGTCGCTGTATCCATATATTAAATGATAGCATTTTTGGAGCATATTTTATATGTTAACTTAATTTGATTCCAATTTATTTTTTTTGTAAAATATATGTGCTTCGTAAATATAAACACAAAAGCATTATGAATGATACTAAAAGGGGTTTTACTTTAATAGAATTATTGGTGGTCGTATTAATTATTGGTGTATTGGCAGCTATTGCTTTGCCGCAATATCAATTGGCGACAGATAAGGCAAGATATTCAAAATTGATGGCTACAACCAAATCTATAGTAGATGCCCAAATACGTGCTTTATTGGTTATGGAGTACCCATCTTTTAACGATCTGGATATGGATATCCCCGGGAATTGCAACATAGTTTCAGACCACCCTTATGCTATTTCTTGTGACGATGGTGCTTGGGGTTGTTTGATAAGAAAAAGCGGAGATAGCAAAAAATACTGGACACGTTGTACAGATAAAAACTTAAATGCCACTTTTTTCTATGTTATATCTGTGGAAAATTCATCATTTGAAAGAAGATGTTATGCCCACACCACAGGTAA
>JBGVBB010000068.1:0-4074 GCA_045225155.1 Elusimicrobiaceae bacterium | reverse complement strand
CGTTTTATTAACCCGTTTAAGTGCACCGATAATTAACGGTAAACAAAACCAAATTTTTTTAACTTTAAACCCGACAGACATAAACAGTTGGATTTACAAAAAACTTTTAACGCAACAAAATATTACCGTCATAAAAAGTACATACAAAGATAATAATTTTTTACAAAAAAGTTATATTGACACTTTGCTCTCTTTAAAAAATTACGATAGTAATGCCTACAAAGTTTTTGCTTTGGGCGAGTGGGGCGCAAGCGAAAAAATTATTTATAAAAATTGGTCCTTAGTTGATGAACTCCCGCAAAACCCGACTGAAATTTTTTACGGTTTAGACTTTGGTTTTAATAACCCAACGGCCTTGGTGCAAGTTATGGTTTACGACGGTAAATTTTACGCGCGTGAAATTTTATATCAAAGCGGTTTAACAAATACCGCCTTAATTGAAAAACTTCAAAATTTATTAAATGGGCAAGAATCAAAAACAATTTATGCCGATGCCGCCGAACCAAACCGTATAGCGGAAATTGCCGCCACGGGGTTAAATATAAAACCGGCACAAAAAAATGTTTTAAATGGAATAATGGCTGTTAAAAGTGATAATTTTTTTGTTACAAAATCGTCAACAAACTTAATAAAGGAACTGCAAACATATTCCTGGAAAAGTGACATTAACGGTAATATTTTAGAAGAACCCGTAAAATTTAATGACCATTTGCTTGATGCTTTGCGTTATGCAATCTACACTTATAAAAATGAATTAAGCCAAAGCACCGTCGCAGACATAAATTTTATTTAATTATTCCGTTATTTTAAACGAAAACGGCCTTGACATTGTTTTTTTTTTTTTTTCATAATATACATATGCATTCGAAATAAAAATGCAGTTAAAAACAAATTAGGAGTATTTATGAAAAAGGGTTTTACTTTGCTGGAACTTTTAGTAGTTGTTTTAATTATAGGTATTTTGGCAGCTATCGCCCTGCCACAATATCAAAAAACAGTTGATAAAGCTCGTGTAAGTGAAGTTGTGCAAAACCTTAGAGTATTACAGCAAGCAGTGGATGAGTGGTACCTAGCACATCCAAATACTGATAGTATGTGGGGAGAAGAAGCTTTTAATAATTTAAGTATAGAACTTCCTTGTGAATCTGATGAATATGAAGTTTGTGTTATAAATAAGCACACATACAGAGTAGAAATTTCGTCTTCCGGTATGGCAGATGTTTATTCTTATTTAGATGGGCATACCTATCATTGGGTAACTATTGGAGCTGCTCGGCGTAATGGCACTTGGGATCATTGGTGCGGATACAATGGTAAACGCGAAAAAGCCATATGCGAGAGCTTACAAGGATATCATGCAGAAGAAGGTTGGGATTTATAATAAAGTAAAACCGAGCACGCATATCTAGCAAGTATTTTTAGGGAAATTTTAATTTTTCTTTGACGACGTGTACCAAGAAGTAAAACGAGCGTAGCGAGTTTGCGGTACTCTAGGAAAAGAAAAACTAAAATTTACCAAAAAGACGCCGCTAGCAAAGAACTAAAGACTCAGATTTCCTATTTACTTATATAATGCTTTATTTCTAAGTAATCTGTGATATGTAATTACGAAACGGTGTACTTCGTCGCGAATTTCTTGAAGTAACCGCAAAGCAGGCGAGTTTTTTGGTAACCGCAAACTGTTTGAGCGGTTTGGGAAAAATATTTCTTCTTCCTTTTTGGCAAGTGAAACAACTTGAATATTAAAACCTGCTTCCTTAATTGCTTGTGCGGCGAAATTGAGTTGACCTTTACCGCCGTCAATTAAAAATAACTGTGGGCGTTTTTCCGGTGCCAAATTTTTAAGTTGGTTTAAACGCCTTAAGACACACTCTTTCATCATTAAAAAATCATCTGCGCCGGTATCTTTCATTTGCGATTTTATTTTAAAACGGCGGTAATGCGCTTTATACTTTTCCCCGTCAACGAAACAGACCATCGCACCGACAGGTTCTTTCCCGAATAAATGGGAGTTATCAAAAGCCTCAATATGATTAATCAAAACAGGTGATTTTAAAACACGCGTAAGTTCCTTTAATTTAGCGGAAACGGCAAGTTTATGCTCAAGTTTTTCTTCATTATATTTGCTTACTTTTATACGTTCGCCCATTTGTTCAAGGGCGGAAATTAAGTCCCTACACTTGGCGGCTTCCTCGTAATTCAAATTTTTTGAGGCCGCTTTCATTGCCCCCTCAAGTTCATGTTTGGCTTGTTTAAAATTACCGTCTAAAAACAAAGCAACGCGGTTTACAATTTGCCTGTAACCGTCGTAAGAAATTTTTGCACAAGGCGCACTGCATTGGCCGGTATGATAATAAATACAACCCTGAATTTTATTTTCAGCAAGCGGTTTTTGACGGCTGAAACTGTAACTGCATTGCCTTAGCGGTGCAAAACCCGAACGCCTTAAAAAATGCAAAAGTTGTTTGATATTATATGCCTTTGGGTAAGGACCAAAGTACAAAGATTTATCTTTTATTTTTTTACGCGTTAACATCAAACGCGGATAATCTTCCCCCACGGTTAATTTAAGGTAAGAATAACTTTTATCGTCTTTTAACATACTGTTAAAAAACGGTTTATATTGTTTGATTAATTTATTTTCAAGAAGTAAAGCATCACGTTCGCTTGCACAAACGACGAAATCAATTTGCGAGATTAACGGCATTAAAGCAGCAATTTTCCAACCGCGTGTTTGTTCTTCATGGCCGCTGAAATATTGTGCAACACGCTTCTTAATATTTATTGCTTTACCGACATATAAAACTGCCCCCTGCTTGTCCTTCATCAAATAGACTCCGGGGGCAGAGGGTAGTATTGATAAATTTAATTTATTTACCGGCAAATTATTTACCTACTAAAACCTTGAAGTCATTAGGATCGGTTGATGTCATTAAGGCTTCATCATAAGTAAGTTTTTTGGCTTTATACAAATCATACAAACATTGGTTCATAGTATGCATACCTTCTTTGACATGTGTTTGCATGGTGTGAATAAGCTGTTCCACTTTTTTATCGCGGATGACAGTTCTTACAGCCGGGTTAGCAAGCAAAATTTCGGTTACAAGGGTACGATGTGCATCCAAAGTACTCTTGACCAACTGTTGTGAAATAACCGCTTCTAACACGAAAGATAACTGTGAACGGGCCTGTTCCTGTTGTTCGGGCGGGAACATATCAATAATACGGTTAATGGTTTGCACGGCATCGCTGGTATGCAATGTACCGAAAACCAAGTGGCCGGTTTCCGCTGCGTTCATGGCTTGCTGTGCAGTTTCAATATCGCGGATTTCGCCGATGAGAATAACATCAGGGTCTTGCCTTAACACATATTTCAAAGCATTTGCATAAGTAAGGGTATCTTGCCCGATTTCGCGTTGGTTAACAATACTCTTTTTATGTGTATGCACGTATTCTACAGGGTCTTCAACGGTAACAATATGGTAACTGTAAGTTTCATTGATATAGTTTATCATGCTTGCGAGGGTTGTTGATTTACCGGAACCTGTCGGCCCTGTAACCAAAATCAAACCTTTTGATAAGTGCACGAGTTTATCAATTGCGGTAGGCAAATTAAGTTCCCTAAAATTTCTGAAACCTTGAGGAATCTGCCTGATAACTACTGCCACATGCCCCATTTGCCTGAAAACGTTAACACGCATACGACCGAAACCTTTCATTGCGATAGCAAAGTCGAGTTCGTTTGTTTGTTCGTAACGGCGTTTTTGATCTTCACTCATGAAGGAATAAATAAGTTGTTGCACGGAATCATGTGTTAAAACTTCAAAATTAGTAGCATACAAATTACCTTCCACACGCAACACCGGCGGAACACCAACAGTTAAGTGCAAGTCTGATGCACCTTTTTCCTTCATTAGAGTAAATAACTCTTCCATCGATACCATATTAAGACCCTCCTTTTATGCTAGTAGATCCAAAGTAATATTATTTAATGCCCCGGTAATCTTCTTTTGGTCTATATCGACTCTAAAGAGATAGACATAGGGCTCGCTTCTAACTTGAGAAGCAAAAAAT
>JBGVBB010000067.1:0-2195 GCA_045225155.1 Elusimicrobiaceae bacterium | reverse complement strand
ATGACTAAAAACAACAAGAAAATATATATCGTTTGGGGAATATTCTTTTTGGCATATATTGCTTTTATAGCATTTTTTTCTTATCTTTATCCACTAAGTAAAGATGAAATTTTTGGGTATAAGATCACGACTTTTCCGCTTGCTTGGAAAGCAGTAAAAATAACTTACCATTATAATACTTTACGCTTGGGGCCTTTTTTAGGAACTTTCTTACTTGTAGGGGGTAAATCTTTCTTTATTTTTGCAAATCCCTTTGTTCAAATGGCTTCCGTTTTAAGTATATTTTATTTTATATATTTGCGATTACCTTCACTAAAAAATTTAAAGGATTTTCCGTCTTTTTTGCTTTTAACCTTGCTTTGTACATTTTTTATAGCTAAACCAGATAATACCATTTTTTGGATAGGTGGTGCCGCGACATACAGTTGGCCTTTTATTGTGTTTATGCTATTTTTAATTTATTTAAGAAAATATTATAAAACACCTGCGAAAAAAACTCCTTTTTGGTTATTACCGGCATATCTTACACTTGGGTTTGCGGTAGGTTGGTTACATGAAAACACTTCACCCATGGCTTTTTGTATTGTCTTTGCCTTCGCTGCTTGGTTTATTTATAAAAAACGCAAATTAAATGCATCTTTTTGGATGATATTTATCGGTATAATTTTCGGTTTAGTGTTTTATTTTACATCCCCGGGGTTACATACACGTTTAAGTATACCAGAATTGCAGGAATTCCTTAACTCCCCGATTTATATGAAATTACTGTGGCATATCAAAAATATGGATGATTTATTTGCTGCATTTTTATATATTCCGTTTTTTATACCCTTGCTTCTTTTATATAGGCTAATAAATTTAAAGAAAGATTTTTTAAAAAATGAAGATTTGGTTTTATCTTCGCTATGTTATATTTGCGCTTTTGTTTTGGCCCTGGTTCTATGTATGGCTCCTTTAGTTCCGGAAAGGGCATTTTATTCGGCAAGCGTAATGTTTGTATGTTCATTTTTCTTCTTACTTAAAGATTTTATACCTTTATGCGAATTCGATTTAATGAAAACCTTGGCAATATTTTTGTCTGTTTGGATTTTGATGCTTATGCCGATATTTTACACTTCTTATAAATATCTATATGATTCCTATCAGGCGCGTCAAAAACAAATTGAACATGCATATAAAACAGGCCAAAAACGTATTTATTTGGAAATGATACATAATTTACAGACTTTCCCTAACAATCTTGCCACATTGCATTATGACCCCATAGGATATTACACTACCTACGAACGATATCTAGGTCTAAAAATTGATAGTGATATTCCTGTAAAAGACAGAAGGAATTAAAAGGCAATATTGCATAAAATTTGCTATTATAGTTTTATGAGAAAGATTTTAATTGTTTTATTGTTATCTTTTTTGCCCGCTTTTTCTGTGGGGGAAGAAATTTTTATTGCCAAACCAGGTGATGAAGAGGGTAAATCTTGCCAAGCCGTACGGTTAAAAGATACTTGGTTCTTAACGGCGGCACATTGTGTGACGGATGTCTGCAATACAGCATGTGAAGTAAAAATGCAAATATCTGAAGATATTATAGAAACCTCTCAAAAAAATGTTTATTGGCTTAATGAAAGACAATCAAATAATGCTTCATATGATATAGCCCTAATAGATTTTAAAAATGCAAAAATTCCGGGTAAATTTAAAGAACCTCAAATACTTATAGTAGATAATTCCGTAAAATTCAAAGAACCTAAAATTATAGACAGAAGTTTGGAAATCCCATTTAATTTTAGTGGAAATATAGGGGAAATAGCATCTCTTAATGAAATCTTTTACGGGCCCAAAAGTAAAATAATTTTTACTGCTGATTTGGGGCTTTTTCATGGTTTATCAGGTGCCGGAGTCTTCACCGACAAAGGGGAACTTATTGCCATAACATCATCTACGGCAAGCAAAGGAAATGATATTCGTTTTTCGGTATTTTCTGTATTTGATGACCGAGTGGAAAGTTTTATAAAACAAAAAATACCCTCTCTTTATTTTAAACATATTTCCCAAGCAGATTTTAGGGAAGTACAACAAGATAAAGAGATATTAATTTCTTTGGATAATAACATATGAAAATAAAAATATTATTATTTATTCTTTTCGTTTCTTTAATAGCATTAGTACAAGCTGAGGTAAGTTTTGTTACC
>JBGVBB010000066.1:0-6374 GCA_045225155.1 Elusimicrobiaceae bacterium | reverse complement strand
CATCACCGGCGGTAAAAGCGACGGCTTTACCGTCAAGCGGTGCGCTTTGCCAAAGCGGTTGTGTTTTATCCGCGGTAGTAACGGTTTGTATATTTTCGGTAACTTGCACGGGTGCGGTAACGGGTGTAACCGTAATATTTGCGTTTAAGCCTTCAAGTTTTTCTTGGCTATTTAAGTCTTTAACTGTACCGATGGCAAAAAGTTCTTCAACTTCGGTTATGTTTCCGTTTAAACGGCGTTCAATGGTTTTGCCGAGCACCTTGCCTGTTTTTGGGTTTTTAATTTCCCCGCCCCAAAAAGTTACGGTAAAAGTATCGTTTGCTTTCGGCTTTTCCTTAAACTCGGAAATATCTAAGTAAACACGCCCACCGTCTTGTTTGACGATGAGGGCCTCTTGTGCAAAAACTTGCACCGAGGTAAAAACAACAACTGCAAAAAGTATAAATAATTTTTTCATACCTATATTATATATAATTCCTATTGCATATTTGTGGATTTCCTATTTTAGGGCTTGACATTTTGCTTTAAAAAGATATAAAGTATATGAGTAGTCAGTTAAATAATTCCTTAAGGAGGAAAGAAATGAAGAAACTACTCGTTGCAGTATTGGCATTTGCTTTATTTGCTCCTGCCTTTGCTGTTGAAAATGTTCAAGTCACCGGTGATATTCAAACCATCGGTATCAGTGTAGAAGATCCTGCAGGTGATTTTGGTACCCCTTACAAGGGTGTAAGAAACCGTGTTATACTCGGTTTAGGTGCAGATTTGGTTGATGACGTTTATGCCAAAGTAACCTTTGCACATGAAAACATGTTTGGTGATTATACCACAGCTTCCGGGGAACCACTTGTAGGTGAAAACCTTGATGATATCTGGACAAGAACATATGTATCAGAAGCTTTCATTAAAATTTCAAATATTTTTGATGCGGTAGAACTCAAAGTCGGCCGCCAATATTACGGTGATGAAAAAAGCTCCGTATTATATTTCGGTCCTACCTATGGTTATGCTGACCCGGTAGTTACAGAATTTGGTACTGGTATTTTTGGTGGTAACCCTTTACCCAGCTATCTTTCTGTTGACGGTGCAACCGCAGCATACAGAGGTGACAATTTAACCTTAACAGCTGCTTATCTCGTTTTAAGTGATGATCTTGCAAGCATTAATGGTTTCAATCGCAGTCAACAAGCAAGCCTTTCCGGATTAGATTTAGGTGTTAAAGTTAATGAAAATATTAACGCAGATGCTTATATCTATGATGTAAAAGGTGTGAGCGCTGGGTGGATTGAAAACTTCGGTTTCTGGGGTGTTAAACCTACCATTGAATATGAACACTTCAAATTGGGTGTTGATTTCGCAAGAAACTACGGTGCAGGTAATGATAAAGGTTGGCAAGTTAAAGCTGACTTAGCCTTACCTATCGGCACAGAAGAAACATCAGTTACCCCCCGTGTAACATACTACAAATCTGAAAAGAACTTCCAAGCATTCGGTAACTATCGCCCCGGTTTAATGTTCGGAACCATTATTGGCGGTGGTCTTAATAACTATATCGCAGATGCTAATTTCGGTGGCGGTGTTTTGTCCAATTGGGAAATCGTTAATGCCGGTTTATGCATGAAATTTGCAGGCCTTGAAAAATGGGGTTTTGCTTTAGATTTCTATACCGGTGAATCTAGCAATGGTACCTTTATGGGCACTAGTAAATTCTTGGGTAACAGCTGGGAAGCAAAAGTTGTTTACAATGTTAACCAATATGTTGCACTTAATGCAACCGGTGCATTGTTAACCAACAAAGGCCACAGCTGGAAACATTCTATATCTGCAGTTCAACTTGGTTTGAACGTTAAGTTCTAATTAAGTAATCTGCAATTTTAAATACCCCTGCAAACGCAGGGGTATTTTTTTATAAGGAATATTTCCTATAATTCCTCTCCCCTTTGTTTACAAAGGCGGAGAGGTTAGGAGTGGGGTTATTAAAAAAAGAAATACTTTGTTTTACAACCCCACCCCCCGCCCCTCCGCCTTTGTAAACAAAGGGGCGGGGAGTATAAGGAATAAAATTACTTTTTATAATTCCTCTTGCTTTTTTAAATGTTCATATATTAAGGTTAGAATTCCATTTAGATTAGTAATTAAATCTTTATTCCAAATGTGTAGAACAGTATAACCTTTACTTTGCAAAAATAAATCTCTTGTTTTATCTTTTTCTTTAGTATGTTGTCCGCCGTCACATTCCAATATCAGTTTGCTTTTTAGAGAAACAAAGTCTGCTATATATTTTCCTATTTGATACTGTCTTCTAAAATGTATTTGTGGAAATTTATCTCTTAAATGATACCATAGTAAACGCTCTGCTTCTGTAGGAGCATGACGCATTGTTTTTGCTAAATTTTGTATGTTAGTAGTTCTCTTTTTAACCATTTTAGTTATTCCCTATGATTCCTCTCCCCTTTACTTGTAAAGGCGGAGAGGTTAGGAGTGGGGTTATTAAAAAAAGAAATACTTTATTTTGCAACCCCACCCCCCCGCCCCTCCGCCTTTGTAAACAAAGGGGCGGGGAGTAATTGGTATAAACTTATTTTATCAATTTTAATAGGTGTTTACTATTTTATTCTTTTACGGGTTTTTGGATAAGGAACAATCCGCAGAAAATAATACAAAGCCCGATAAGTTCATAACTTGTAGGATATCTGTGTAGGGCAAAAATATCAAGCACCATGGCAACAATAGGGGAAAAGTATGTAACAGATGCCATCCTCGTTGCCCCCCATCTTTTAATAAGTGCCACCATAAGCAAAAACGCTACTGCCGAAGAAAACACCCCGGCGCAAATTATTGAAATTATCACTTTTGCGGTAAATTGGCTTGCCTGAGGGAAAGGCTCCGCTATAAAAGAAACCGCAAGCAAAATTACGGCCGAAATTAAGTATTGGTAAAATGTGTTTGCCTCTAAAGTTGTACTGTGATTATCAACCATAATTTTTTTGGTCATAACATTGCCAAGCCCGTAAGACCATGCCATAAATAACAGTGCAATATAGCCGTAAATTTCTGTTGAATTTATACCGTGGAAGTTGGCACTCACTTTCGGCCAAGTAATGACGAGCAAGCCGATAATACCGAAAACTATACCGAAAGCACGACGCCAGGTAAAGCGGTCCACCCCTTTTAAAATAATTGCCCCTGCGATAAAGGACCATATCGGCACAGTTCCGTTAAAAATCCCCCCCACCGTCGGTGCAACAAAGCGTTGCCCCCAAGATAATGCGGCAAAAGGGAAAAGTATCAGCATAAACCCTATAAGAAAAGGGCGCCAAAGTTGTTTTGGGTTAATTTTTAAACTTTTCTTTTGAATTGTGTATAGCACAAGGAAAAATATTAAGCCTGCAAGTACCCTAAAAAATGTGCTCCAATACGGTGGCAATGCTGTAACAATATTTTTTGTTGCCAAAAAAGCCGTACCCCAACAAAGTGCCAAACAAAATGCTAAAAAGTAACTCATAAATCCCCCCTCAAATATTTATCGTAAATTTCTTTGTCTTGCTCGGAAAAACAGGCAAAAATTATTTCCTGTATTTGTTTTAGTTTCGGTGCAATTTCTTTGATGGTATTTATTGCTATTTGTGCCGCTTGTTCTTTCGGAAAACGATATACCCCCGTTGAAATACACGGGAAAGCAATATTATGGCAAGCATAACTTTCCGCCGATTTTAGGGAGTTTTGATAGCAGTTTTTTAAAAGTTCAGCCTCATTATTTTCCCCCCCGTACCAAACGGGGCCGACGGTGTGAATAATATATTTTGCCTGCAAATTAAACCCCGGTGTTATTTTGGCTTCCCCGGTATTGCATCCGCCGAGTGTTTTGCAAAATTCCAAAAGTTTTGGGCCGGCCGCACGGTGTATTGCACCGTCAACACCGCCGCCGCCAAGCAAAGTGCGGTTTGCGGCATTTACTATGGCATCAATTTTTAAGGTGGTAATATCTGCACAAATTACAGTTAATTTCATAATAATTATTTATTTATATGATCCAAATAATCTTTTAAGTTATCTTTGGTGAGAACTGTCCCGAAATCTTTGGGCAAGTTTTCATCTTCTTTATTAAGTAAACGTTTAATAAGTAAATCCGTTTCCCTAGGGTATAAATGGTTTGAATCCAAGAAATACTTTTGCCAATTAACGGTAATTTCACTTTCTTCCGTAAAATGAGTAATACTGCCAAAAACATCTACGATGTCGGTCAGCCATTGTTTATAACTGGCACCTAAACCATATCCAAAAAGCATATCCAAATGCGGTTTGGTTACAGGGGTAGTAAAAACCAGGAATTTAGCATTAGGGAAGGCATTCTTAATCTCTTGCAATATTTCTTTGTAATCGGGATTATATTTATAATTTGAGTAAGTGTATTTGTAACCATCCATGGCATTATTAAAACTTTTTTCTTGTTTTTCACGTGGGGGACGGTAATATTCAACCTCTGAATTTGATTTCCGTTCCCAATAAGATGGTTTTTTACCGTGCAAGTTAGCCCTTAAAACCGATGAAGATAAATAAAACGCTTTTATGTTTATCAGGTTAGCCAAAGTATAAAAGGGCTTTTTAACTTCAGTTGTATAGGCGACAGGTATGCCTTTTACGTGGCTTTTTGTTTTTATACCGCTTGAAGTAAAGAAGTCCAAACCGATAACAATTAAACGCAATGGTTTGCCATGTAATTCCTGGGCTAAAGACAAATAAGAAAGGAATTCTTCTGGGCGAGAGCCGGGAATAGCGTAATTAAACACACTATATTCTGGGGAAAATAAATTAGGGTCTATCGCGGTAGCCCTGCTGGAACCAATAATAATTCCATCGTAATCTTTTACCTTATAATAATTTTGGAAAAATATTAAATTTGTTTTTTGGTGTGCAACATTGTGTGTATGTGTTCTGTTATTTAACTTATGAACAAAAGGCAATACCATCATCGGATCCGCTATCATGTTTACGGATATGATAAGTATGAGCAAAGTTAAACATACGGCAAAAAATGTTTTAATCCATGTCTTATACATAATCAAAATTGAAAATACAAAAACTCCGAAATTTTAGTTAAATTGCCAACTGATATTAAAAATAATATTGCAAAAATCACGGCAGTTATTTTATTAAACTTTAAATTATCGACTATTTCATTTGAATTTTTAAGTAGAGTTAATACAAATACTGCAACCATTAATATTACTAAAGTTAAACCGTCATCCCATGTTTGCTCGTTGAAAACTAAATCTCTCTTATGTAATACAGGGGTAATCCAAGAGAGCGAAAACATTTTGTGAATAACGGTTGTTGCATCATGTAAAGTCGGTGCACGGAAGAATACCATTGAAACCGTCCAAAAAGTCATTGTTATTGCCCAACCCAAATATTTGTGCATGGAAAAGCCAAACTTTTTCCAAATAGAATGCAAAGCCATACCTATACCGTGCATTGCTCCCCAAATAGCAAAGAGCCAACCCGCACCGTGCCATAAACCGCCGATAAAAAATACCCAGAAAGCATTTGATATTTGACGCATAAAACCTTTGCGGTTCCCGCCGAATGGTATATAAATATAATCACGTAAAAAACGTGATAGAGTTATATGCCACCTACGCCAAAAATCTTGTAAATTTGTTGCACGGTAAGGAGCGTTAAAATTAATTGGCAATTGAATATTGAAAATACGTGCTGCACCTATTGCCATATCACTGTAACCGCTGAAATCGTAATACATTTGTAAAATAAAGGCAAAAGCTATCATCCAGGCTTCAAAGGTGGATAATATTTCCGTATTTGCATAACCTTGTGCAACTATCGGGGAAAAGGTGTCTGCAATTAATATCTTTTTAGCAAGACCAATTGTAAATAGTGCTAAACCCCTTGCTACATTTTCATAATTGATTTTTTTGAGTTCTTGTTTTTCAAACTGTGGCATTAATTCTTTGTGGTGGACTATTGGGCCTGCTATGAGTTGTGGAAAGAAGGAAATGAATAAAGCAAAATCAATGAAATTTTTATTTTTTGCAATACCTTTGTAACAGTCTACTTGATAAGCAATTGCTTGAAATGTATAAAAACTTATGGCCAAAGGTAACAAGAGATGCAAAAAAGCAAATTGTGTTCCTATAATTGTATTAATCGTACCTATCAAAAAATCTGCATATTTATAGTATACTAGTAATCCCACATCAAATGTAAGTGCTGTCAGTAAAAGTAGTTTGCTTTTATGTTTTTGTATACTCAAAGATAAGAAATAGTTTACCAAAATGGAAGACAACATTATGGGAAGATATACCGGGTTCCACCAGGCATAAAAAAATAAAGAAGATATAATTAAAAAAACTTTT
>JBGVBB010000065.1:0-2998 GCA_045225155.1 Elusimicrobiaceae bacterium | reverse complement strand
GAATTACCTTTCATAATGGTTAAATAAACTTTTAACTGTAAAAAATATCCCCCGCGGAAACGGGGGATATTTTTTATTTAAATTATTGCGTCAGTAATCATCCGCGGCCGATTTTTTTTGAAATTTCTGCCATGGTTAGGTCAAGCATCGTCGGTCTGCCATGCGGGCAATGCAAGGCATCTTTACAGCTTTTTAAATTCTCAAGCAAGGCCTCGGCTTCTGTTTGTGTTAAAAGCTCGCCTGCTTTTACTGCTTTTTTACATGCTTTAGTTGCAATAAATTTATGCCTAAATTCATTATCTGCTTTAAGTGGATTCCCGGCAGTTTCGGCAAATGATAAAATAAACTCTTTAATTTCACGCTCCCCCATTTTTAAGAGGGCAGGTGTAGAACTTACAAGCAAAACAGTACCGGAAAATTTAGAAACTTCAAAGCCCGTTTCCTTTAAAAAACTTTCCCAATTCAAAACCGTTTCAAGTTTGCTTGCAGGCAAGTCAATATTTAACGGGAACATTAAAGGCTGGCGTGCAACTTCCCCTTTTGAGATAAGTTCACAAAATTCTTCAAAATAAATACGTTCCTGGGCAGCATGCTGGTCAATAATCAGCAAGCCGTCACTTCCTTCAAAAAGCAAATAACTGTTATGCAGTTGCCCCAAATACCTGTAAGGCCCATGCCACCAAGAGGGCTGATTTTCATTTGGGGCTGCAGGTATTTCCTCGGTATTTTCTTGCTTTTTAGGTTCATCAAAACTATACAATACAGGGTCTTCATGCTCAAAAGTTTTAAGATTCGGCACCGGGGAAGTTTTAAGCAAAGTTGATAATTCCGCCGCTATATTTAAATTTGGTTTCTTTTCCGTGCTTTGCGAAACAGGTTCTGTTTTAGGTGTTTGCATAACACTGGGTTTTGACAAAGTAATTTCTGCCCTATCTTGTGTAGCCAAAAGTTTTTTGGAAATTGTTTTATACAAGAAATTAAAGATATCATTTTCAAAAGCAAATTTAACTTCGCGTTTTTGCGGATGGATATTGACATCAAAATCTGCCGGATTTAAAGTTAAATAAATTATTGCACACGGATATTTGTTTTGCGCTCTAAAAGGCTGATATGCCTTAAACAAAGCCTGTTGTAAAACCTTGCAGGTAACAGGGCGTTTATTGATAAAAAAGTATTGCAAATTCCTGCTAGCACAAAGTTTATGTGCCGGGGAAATGAACGCTTTAAAACCAAAATTTTTATCTTCTAAATAAAGTAAATCTTTTGCTGTTTCCTTACCGATAATTTGATTTACCCTTTGGCGGATGCCGTCCTCCGTATCTTGCACGGTAGGCAAATTGTAAACCAAAGTATTATCGGTTTTAACTTTAAACGCGACATTTAAATTTGCAAGGGCGGCTTCTTCCGCGACAGTTAAAAGGTGGCTGCGTTCAACGGAATCAGACTTTAAAAATTTAAGACGTGCCGGGGTATTATAAAATAGATTTTCCACTTCTACCGTTGTGCCTTTTATTTCAGGTGCTGAAGTTTGTTGTAAAATTTTTCCGCCTTCCGCTTTAATTTGTGCACCTTTAGAGCCTTCTTGGAAACTTGTTAAAGTCAGTTTGCTTACGGCAGCAATAGAAAATAATGCTTCCCCTCTAAAACCGAAGGTGTGCAAAGTGTTTAAATCGTCAAATTTTGAGATTTTACTTGTTGAGTGCCTAAGCAAAGCGGTTTTTAAATCTTCTTCCTTTATGCCAATACCGTTATCGTTTACGCGTATTGATTTTTTGCCGGCATTAACAATATCAATGTTTATCGCAGTTGCCCCGGCATCTAAAGAATTTTCCAAAAGTTCCTTAAGCACACCTGCCGGGCGTTCAATAACCTCGCCTGCGGCGATTTTGCTTGATGTTAAAAAATCTAAAACTTTAATATCATTCATCTATTCTTTTCTTCCAATTTTCAATTAAAGATAAAGCCTGGAGCGGCGTAATTTCATCGGTACGCACCATTTTAATTTCTTCCAAAATGGGGCTTGAAAATAAGTCGGTGGAATTTTTTTCTTTTTCAACGATACCGAAATTTTCCCTGCCGCCCAAATCTTTTAAAATTTTGCGTGCACGTAAAATACAACTTTGCGGAAGGCCTGCAATTTCCGCAACGTGTATACCGTAAGATTTATCTGCCGCACCGGGTTTAACTTCAAATAAGAAATTTAATTTGATTTCGCCATCGGTAGTTTTAAATTCTTCCGCACGAACATGGAAATTTTTAATTTTTGAATATTTCTTTTCAAGTTCCGTAAGTTCAAAATAATGCGTTGCAAATAAAACTTTTGGGCCTTGCCCTTGGCTTTTGTGCAGATATTCTGTTATAGCCCAGGCAATAGATATACCGTCAAAAGTAGATGTTCCGCGGCCGACTTCATCAAGTAAAACTAAAGTTTTGGGTGTAGCACTTGCCAAAATATTTGCCGCTTCACGCATTTCAACCATAAATGTGGAATCCCCGCGGCTTAAAGCATCTTGTGCGCCGATTCTTGTTAAAATTTTATCGGTTATGGGTATTTGTGCTTCTACTGCCGGCACAAAACTGCCCATTTGCGCCATTAAAACGATTAAAGCCGTTTGCTTTAAATAAACGCTTTTACCACCCATATTGGGGCCTGTTATTAAAATAATTTGCGGACCATCACCGCCGACAAATAAATTATTTGGCACAAAACTGCCTGCCGGGATAACTTGCTCAACAAGCGGATGGCGCCCCTTTTCAATAATTAAACTTTCATTACTGTCTACAATTTTGGGGCAAGTATAACCACCGTTTTGGGCAGCAACGGCAAGGGAATAAAAACAATCAATTTCCGCGATACTTGCTGCCACTTCTCTCAAAAGTGCGGTATTTGCAAAAAGATATTTCCTGATTTCATCAAAAATGCCGCTTTCAAGCCTTAAAGATTTTTCCTCTGCAGATAATATTTGGCCCTCAAGTTGCTTTAATTCTTCTGTTATAA
>JBGVBB010000064.1:0-2856 GCA_045225155.1 Elusimicrobiaceae bacterium | reverse complement strand
CGTGATAGTTCCTGTGTAAAATACCGTGTGCGTCAATAATAAAGAATTTTTTATCTGGCATAGGCCTTTAAAAAACTGTTCGAATTTTTGGGAAACCCCGTTTCGGGAAAGTTGCCCGCCCTTTAGAGCGGGCTATTGATAAGAATATATTACAAATAATTAGAGCAACGCGTCAAGTTGTTTTTTGATTTCTTCTTTGCTTTGAAGACCGTTTAAAGTAACTTCAGGCGTGCCGTTTTTAAAGATAATTACAGTCGGAATAGAGGAAATTTGAAATTTCCCGCTTTGTTCCGGTGCTTCATCTGTATTTATTTTGCAGATTTTTGCTTTGCCTTCATATTCTTTAGCAATTTCTTCAATAACGGGCCCAAGCATTCTGCAAGGTCCGCACCAAGGTGCCCAAAAGTCTACCAAGGCGACACCTGAATATTTTAAAACTTCTTGGTCAAAGTTTGAATCGTTTAAATGTATTTCCATAAGAACCTCTCAAATATAGAATACTAGTTATTATCTTAAATGTCAATACTTTTTGCTTTATTGTTAAATCTTGACTTGTCATTTTTTTTTTTTTCGTAAAATATAAATTTGGAGGAATTATGAAAAACAAATTGGGTTTTACTTTAATTGAATTGTTGGTAGTAGTGTTGATTATTGGTATACTTGCTGCTATTGCTTTACCGCAATATCAAATGGCAGTCGGTAAAACTAAATTTAGTGAATTAAAAACTTTAACAAGAACTTTTCAGCAAGCCGCACAAAGATATTATATGGTAAACGACACTTACCAAGGGATATATGGGCATATAAACGAAGTATTGGATATAGAGTTACCGAGTGGAAGTGAGTGCTATCTTTGGGATGAAACAAGTAGCGATATGGTTAGATGTTGTAAAATAATTTCTGGTGCAAAAGCGTGTTTTTATTTGAAACGTGAAGGGGGGATTCCCCATGCATGTGTATCATATGCTACAGATACAAATCACGTTATAAACCGCTTGTGTCAAAAGGAAACAAGAAAGACAGGCAGCTGTAATGATAATAACTGTACTTATATTTACTAATACTCTACCTTATCTTTTTTGTTAACCCAGGTTTTAAACGGTAAAGGCGCATCTTTTAAGGGTAAATGATGCGTCTTAATTTTGCGTTTAT
The DNA here is from genome assembly GCA_045225155.1 of Elusimicrobiaceae bacterium. Lineage (GTDB taxonomy): Bacteria > Elusimicrobiota > Elusimicrobia > Elusimicrobiales > Elusimicrobiaceae > Proelusimicrobium. The sequence continues at coordinate 1,704 of JBGVBB010000064.1, read as the reverse complement.
TTTGCGGTAAAGCAATTTCTTTATATATAAAACTGTCGTCAAAGCCGGCGCGCGCGGCAATATGCTTTTCCGCCGCATAAAAGATGGCTTTCGGGCGCGCCCAATAAATTGCGCCAAGGCACATGGGGCAGGGTTCTGCACTTGCATAAATCGTGCAGCCTTTTAATTGGAAATCTTTTAATTTCTTGCAGGCTTTGCGTATGGCATTGACTTCAGCATGCGCGGTCGGATCAGTGGAACTTGTAACGGTATTATGTGCTTTAGCAAGAACTTTACCGTCTTTAACAATAACCGCACCAAACGGACCGCCTTTACCGCTTTTTGCACTTTTGGCCGCTAATTTTATGGCCATTTCCAAAAACTTTTCGTGTTCAGATAATTTTGTCATATTAGTCCTCCCTATAATGTGTACCTAAACTGTGTTTGTTTTTTAATGCACCGTAAGTTACAAGCAATGCAGTTTGGGCGCCGTCACGCAAATGTAAAAGTTCGGGGGTAAGTTTGCAACCTTTGTAAAAGACATCAATTTCATTTTTTAAATGCCTTAAAATCTTTTCCGCGCGTGTTAAACGGTCTTTACTGCGTATTAAGCCTACATAATTCCACATTGTATTTTTTATGACGGAAATATCTTGTAAAATTAAATTTATATCAGGGTCTTTTGTTGCCATGCGCCACACTTTCGGGGCAGGTAAGTAGAATTTTTTTGTTTTGATTTCTTTAATGTCTGCCTCTGCGCAAAGTGCGGAAAATGCAACAGCTTCAAGCAAAGAAGTACTTGCCAAGCGGTTTGCACCATGGAAACCTGTGCAAGCACATTCACCGATGGCGTTAAGGTTTAAAATATTTGTGCGCCCGTTTAAATCTGTAAAAATACCGCCGCAAAAATAATGCATGGCAGGCATTACGGGTATCGGTTGCTTTGTAATATCAACACCGCTGTTTAAACAAGTTTTATAAATGTTAGGAAAGCGGGTTTTAATAAATTTCGGCGTCATGGATTTTAAAGAAAGATAAACGCAATCGCTTTTTGTTTTTAAGCGTTCATGTTCAATAGCACGCGCGACAATATCACGCGGGGCAAGATCCTTTAATTTATGGTAATTTTGCATAAACGGTTTGCCGAATTTATTTATTAAAACTGCGCCCTCGCCTCGGACAGCCTCTGAAATTAAAGCGTTCCTGTTACCTAATGCAAAAACCGTCGGGTGGAACTGTGTATATTCCATATTGATAACGCGTGCGCCGATGCGGTAAGCCATCGCAATACCGCTGCCGTAAAGCGTATCAACATTTGTTGTGTACTTAAAAATTTGCCCAAGCCCGCCTGTAGCAAGCACGGTTTTTTTGGCAACTACCGCAAAAACATTTTTGGTTTTATTGTCTAAAATATATGCACCGAAACAAGTTAAAGGCTTATATAAATCTTGCGGATTTTGGGAGTTGTGTGATAAAGTTAAAAGATCAATTGCCGAGGCCTGCTCAATAATTTTAACGGTTTTTAATTTTTTTAATGCGTTTTGCAAAGAATCAATTAAGGCCTTGCCCGTTGCATCTTTACTGTATAAAATGCGGCGTTTTGAGTGGGCTGCCTCTTTAGTTAAAGCGAATTTACCGTCGGGTGTTTTATTGAAATCTGTTTTGAAAGTTTTAATAAAAAATTTTTCAATAACTTTAAAAACTTCACGGGAGGCGGTTAAAACC
>JBGVBB010000063.1:0-3830 GCA_045225155.1 Elusimicrobiaceae bacterium | reverse complement strand
CAGTCGGTATCATAATCGGTGCTGCCTTTTCCGGTGTAGTTAATTCTTTAGTTAAAGATATTATTATGCCGCCGTTTAATTTAATAATGTCAAAAATAAATTTTTCCAATTTATTTTTCACTATCAAAGACGGCGCAAATGTCGCCGGGCCTTACCCGTCAGTTGATGCGGCAAACCAAGCCGGTGCAATTATTTTAAATGTCGGTGCATTTTTAAACACAATGGTTAGTTTCTTAATCGTTGCGGTTGCGGTTTTCCTTTTAATTAAGGCAATCAATAAACTTAAAAAAGCACCCGCACCTGCACCTGTTAATACTAAAAAATGCCCTTATTGCAAAACAGATATTCATAAAGACGCAACACGCTGCCCGAATTGTACTTCAGAAATTAAATAAGGTCGCAATTTATTACACAAATACCCCTCTGGCCGAGGGGTATTTTTATTTATGGGCCTTGTTTTAAGACGATAAAAGAGTTATAATTAATATATAAGGTGTTATAATATAATAATTTTACGAGGGAGAATTATGAAAACAAATAAAAAAGGTTTTACACTAATAGAATTAGTGGTAGTAGTACTTATTATCGGCGTACTTGCAGCAGTTGCAGTACCCGGTTATATGAAAGCAATGGAAAAGAGCAAAGCAACTGAAGCAATACAAGCACTTAGCGATATCGCCAAATCAGAAAATGATTACTATACCGCCCATAGTAAATATACAAATGATTTTAGTGATTTGGTTATAACTATGATAGACCAAAACACATTAAGTGATGCCGAACATAGTTCTTATGCAACACAATTTTACACGTATAATCTTGATAGAAGGCAAGAAAGGGCGAGTGCAAAACGTTCAAAAGGGGCTGACAGTTATACCTTATATAGATTTTTTACAGATCCTATCACTTATTGCCAACCGGAAGGGAATAAATATTGTTTAGCTCTTGGTTTACCGGCAGGAACATTTACCCATAGTGTAGGTGCATGGCAAAGTTGCCCGGGTGGCGTATATCCTTGTTCAATGGATTGTTCAAGGGACGTAACATTAGGTTATACTTGTTACGGTACATATAATGAGGACGGCACATTTTCAGAAAAGGTTTGCGATGTAAATAACTATTGTGCAGTGACACAATATAATGAAGACCAAAACAGGACGCGGGTAAGTTATTGTTTCGCTTACAATACAAATGGTATTTGTAAAAAAGGACATGAAAAGATATATGATGACAATGGAAAGTTATTAGGTTATCATCAGTGTACTTCATGGAAAGAAGACGGCACTTGCAGATATTGGTCAAGCGGTCCTGTATATACCTATGATGAAAACGGAAATCGGACAAGTTCTGTTACAACTTGCACAAGAGTGAATAGTGATGGTACTTGTGCCAATACACCAGTCGGTTGGGTATACAACTATGATGAAAATGGGAATCTAACGAGTTCGGCATATTGTATGAGAGTGAATAGTAACGGAACTTGTGCAGAATACGGAACAAGCGGTACTGCATACACTTATGATGAAAATGGAAATCAAACCAGTTATGCCTCTTGTCAAAGCTGGAACAGTGATGGTACTTGTGCTACATACGGAACAAGTGGATTCGTAAGTACTTATGATGCAAACGGAAATCAGACAAGTCAAGTTTCTTGCGTTAGTTGGAATAGTGATACCACCTGTGCTACATACGGAACAAGCGGAACTGTATACACCTATGATTCGAACGGGAATCAGACAAGTCGAGCTTCTTGCATAAGTTGGAATAATGATGGCACTTGTGCTACATACGGAACAAGTGGCTATATATATACCTATGATGCAAACGGGAATCAGACAAGTCAAGCTTCTTGCACAAGTTGGAACAATGACGCTACTTGTGCTACTTATGGAACAAACGGTACTGTATATACATATGATGAAAATGGAAATCAAACCAGTTATGCAAAATGTAACGCATGGAATAATGACGGCACTTGTAAAACTTACGGAACAAGTGGTACTGTGTACACATATGACTCAAACGGAAATCAGATGAGTTATATTAATTGCAAAAGTTGGAACAGCGATGGTACTTGTAAAACTTACGGAACTGGGGGTAGGGTATACACTTATGATGCAAACGGTAATCAGACGAGTTATGCTAATTGTACAAGTGTGAATAGTGATGGTACTTGTGCAATTCCCGGAACAAGCGGAACTGTATACACCTATGATGCAAACGGGAATCAGACGAGTTATGCTAATTGCTCAAGTGTAAATAGTGATGGCACTTGCGCGACTTACGGAACAAGTGGCTATATATATACTTATGATGAAAACGGGAATCGAATAACTGGTACCAGTTGTAAAAGTTTTAATAGTGATGGTACTTGTGCCGTATATGGTTCCAAAATATGTTACTATAGTACGAGCGGAAATACAGGCGTTGGATATCAGTGCTAATTAAACTATATGAATTTTGCCCCCGCAGGCAAATGCACGCGGGGGTAAATTTTGCCTAAATTTGAAGTAACATAAAAGCCCAACCGTTCACCACCCAGCCATTATCTTTGAGTAAATTTTAATTTTTATAAAGACCAAGATGAAAACAATAGCGCGTGTGAATATCTACGCATTATGCACAAGCGCGTTATATGCGTTTGTGTGCATAATGCGAAAACAAAATACGTTAAAAAGTATTCTCTTGCTTTTTTGGGCGCGCTTTTGTATCATAGTAATATAGCCTTAGTGTCTTATATTAAATATAAACAGGAGTTTAAATTATGCCTCAAGAAAAAGAAAGCAATTTTATGGATATTATAAAATCCTTGTTTTCCCCTACAAAAGAGGAAACCCAAAACAACGAAAGCGGTGCCGTATTCTTAAAACTTTTTGAAAATTTACCTGCCGCCATATATGCAAGGGATAATAAAAATAATTTAATAATTGCTTCCGAGCAGGCAAAAGAGATACTGGGCCTAACAAGTTCTGACAGTGCAAGCGTAATGTCAAAAGAATACATAAAAAAAGATGAAGAACTTGATAAAAAAGTTTTAAGTAATCAAAAATCTTTTGAAGAAAATATTACCTATATCAATTCACAAAATCATACGCGTATTGCCACAATTAAAAAAATGCCCCTTACCCTAAAAGGCAAAAAACCTAATGTCGTTCTTACAATGCTTGCAGATAACACCGACCGCCTATCCAGGGAAACAGAAATAATCAATTCTAAAGACTTACTTAAAAATATTTTAGATAATGCCCCTATGGCAATTTATACACGCGGTGCTTCAGGTGGGTTAACTTTCTGGAATAAAAAAACAATGGAAATGTTTGAAGATGATGAAGAAACCGTTGCCCGCCCCGGTGCCCACCCAATGCAAGATAAAAACGAAGCCGCAAGTTATCAAACCAGAGAAGCGGAAATTTTACAGGAAGGTAAAGTTGTCATCTATCCGCAAGAACCGTACACAACAAGAAACGGTCATAAATTGATGCTGCATATAACCAAAATTCCTATGCCGGCTTCAGGTGATACCCCGGAATGTGTTTTAACAATCGTTCAAGATATTACCGAACGTTATTTGCAGGAACAGGAAAACGCAAAAAACCAAAATTTAATTCAAACAATTTTAAATAATGCCCCGCTTGCCATTTATGCAAGGGACAGCGAAGGCAATATGATCTTCCGCAACAAAAGTTCAAGTTATGTGCATGGTTATCAACTTGGCGAACAACCTAAAGAAACGCCTGAACAAATTGAATTTTATAAACATCGCGAACAAAGTATTTTTAAAGACGGTAAACCTGTTGTCTTAGGGGAAGAAGAATATACCGGCAATGATG
>JBGVBB010000062.1:0-3551 GCA_045225155.1 Elusimicrobiaceae bacterium | reverse complement strand
CGCCCTTATGAAAAGGTTGCAGGTTCCGCACAAAAATTGGCTGATGAATGGGCCGTACGTATTAAAAAGAATTTAAAAAGCGGAAATTTGATTAAATTTGTTTGGAATATTTGGAAAATAATAAAAGATTTTGATAAATTGCCTTTAAAACGCATGAAACGCAAACCGCGTGTCGGGCTTGTTGGGGAAATTTTACTTAAATTCCACCCGGATGCAAATAACCAAGCAGTATCAATAGTAGAACAAGAAGGCGGGGAAGCGGTTGTCCCTTGCCTTATGGACTTTATGCTTTACGGTTTTTACGACCATATTTTTAATTACCGAAATATGAAAGGCACTTGGCGAAGTTTTGCTTTCAGTTATTTCTGCCTTTATGCTTTGGAATTACTCAGATTTCCACAACGCCTTGGTTTCTGGCTTTCAAAACGTTTTGAAGCCCCCATCTATTTTAAAAAACTCCGCCAAAAAGCGCGTGATGTCATTTCACTCGGTCACCAAACCGGGGAAGGTTGGCTGCTTACTGCTGAAATTATTGAACTTTTAGGCAGCGGAGTACGAAATGTCCTTTGTATGCAACCGTTCGGGTGTTTGCCGAACCACATTGTCGGTAAAGGTTTTATTAAAGAAATTAAAAAGAAATACCCAACAGCTAATATTATCGCGGTAGATTATGACCCCGGTGCAAGTGAAACAAACCAGATAAACCGCATTAAACTAATGATGTCTATTGCAAAACAAGATTCTTAATTAAAAGAATCTTGTTTGAATATGTTACAAAAATAAATATTTATTAATTGTATTTTTTTGCAAATTCTGCATCGGACATGGTCAAATACAAAACAGCTTCAATAATGCCAATTATAACAGAAATAAATGCTCCGAAAACTGTCAAAAATAATAACAGATATACAATACCCCAACCGGTTTTGCCTAAGTAAAATTTATGTGCGCCGATACCTCCCAAAAAGAATGCAAGAAGTATAGCAACCCATTTATTCTTTTTTCCCTTTTTCAAATCTTCACTTATCTTGCTCACACTCATTTCCTCCTATTTTTTAAATAATTTTACTAAATTGTACAAAATTTTTACATGTAAAACTTTTACTTGGCGGCGCGGCTTAAAAATGCTATTCTTTATTGTGTGGGGAATTTATGCCAAATATAAAACAAAAATCTTTACTTGAAAAATACGCACCTGTTAATAATATTTGTTTAATGATTCTTGCGGCAACAGCCGTAACTGCTATGCTTGTTTATGCAAAAGTAGTGTTACTGCCTTTTATGTTGGCTGTATTTATTTCAATGGTATCAAACACTATTGCAAATTGGCTTAACAGAAAATTTAAATTTTCAAAAGCAATTTCACTTGCCGTTACCTTACTTATATTTATAGGGTTTATATTTTTATCGGTTTTATTTATTTCAAGTTCCATAGAAAGTTTTATAAGAAGTGCCGACATTTATTCCCAAAAACTAACATCCGCACTTGACTGGTTAATCGGTACCTTGCAAAAATTCGGTGTTAAGGCCGATGAAGCACTATTAATTGAATATGCAAAAGAAATACCCGTTATGAACATGATTCAAAAAATGGGTAGCAATATCTTTTCATTATTTACCAATGCATTTTTGGTAACTTTATTTTTGGTATTTATGTTTATCGGTAGAGAACAGACCTCTAGCCCTTTTATAATTTCTGTAGAAAAAAATATTTCTTTTTATTTGATTGTTAAAATTGCCGTTTCAATACTTGCGGCAATCTGTGTTTGGATTGTTTTATCTGTGCTTAACACCGAACTCGCTTCAATGTTTGCTTTACTTACTTTCTTATTAAATTTTATTCCGAATATCGGCCCCAGTATTGCAACTATTTTGCCTTTACCTGTATTATTTTTGCAATACGGTTTTGATTGGCACTTATGGTTTGCTTTAATTTTGGTTTCCGCCGTACATTTCATTATCGGCAATGTTTTGGAAACGAAATGGCTTGGCAAAAGTATGGATTTAAACCCTCTTGTTGTTATCGGCAGTTTGATTTTTTGGGCTTTGGTTTGGGGTGTAATGGGTGCTTTGCTTGCCGTACCTTTAACGGTGATATTCAGAATGATTTTGGAAAAATCTGAAACCACAAAACCGCTTGCAGATTTTATGTCCGGCAAGAAAAATAAATAAGATTACAGAAAACTTTTTCCGGTTAATGTAGGTGGTATTTTTAGCCAAGTTGCGGCACTTTGACCAAGGTCCGCATAAGTAGAACGTTCGCCGATAAATTCCGGTTTAATATTTTTCCCAAATGCAATAACAGGTACATTTTCGCGTGTATGGTCTGTGCCTTTATAAGTAGGATCACAACCGTGGTCTGCTGTTATAAAAACAATGTCATCATCTCTTAAAATTTCGGCAAGTTCAGGCAAACGAGAATCAAAATATTCAAGGCCTTCAGCGTAACCTTTTGTGTCGCGCCTATGGCCCCAAACCATATCAAAATCAACAAAATTTGTAAACACAATACTTCCATCGGGTGCATTTTTCACTTGCTCTAAAGTAGTATTAAAAAGTTCTTCAAGCCCGCTTGCTTTAACCGCTTTTGTTATTCCTTGATGTGCATAAATATCTGCAATTTTACCGATAGATATAACTTCACGCCCTGCTTCTTTTGCATTGTCTAACAAAGTTTTATTTGGCGGTTTAACAGAATAATCATGACGGTTTTTTGTACGAACAAAACCGCCTTTACCGTCATCTTCAAAGGGGCGAGCGATAACGCGTGCAATATTATAAGGCTTTAAATGTTTAAAGGCAATTTCGCAAAGTTTGTAAAGCCTATCAAGGCCGAAATGTTTTTCATGTGCGGCGATTTGAAAAACGCTGTCTGCCGAAGTGTAACAAATCGGTTTACCTGTTTTAATATGTTCCTCACCAAGTTCATTTATTATAACAGTTCCGGATGCTGCTTTATTACCCAAAATGCCGGGGAGATTTGCTTCTTTGCAAATCGCATCAATTAAATCTTGCGGAAAAGACGGGTAATTTGGCGGAAAATAACCCCAATCAAATAAGACGGGTACACCAGCCATTTCCCAATGGCCGGAAGATGTATCTTTACCTTTGCTGACTTCACGCATAAAACCGTATTTAGAAGGTAAATTTATTTTGGCTTGACTTAAATTACCGGCAGGTATTTCCACACCGCAACTTGCTTGTGCGGATTTAAGCAGACCAAGTGCAGCCATATTCGGCACATTTAAACCGCCGTTTTTTTGTGCGATATGCAAAATTGTATTTGCGCCTTCATCACCAAAGGCGGCGGCGTCTTTTGCACCGCCGATACCGAAACTATCTAACATTAAAATTATTGCTCTACCCATAAATTACCCCCTACTTCTTTTTGTTTTTTAGTTTACCGCTTTTCAACTTCTTAACTTTTAATAAGAGTAATGCCTCTTTAATTTCTTGATCGGCTTGCTCAAGGTCAATGGCTTTATCATTTTTTAAGCGGTCCGCTTTTGCTTTTTCAAGTTGTTGGCGGGCGGTTTCTTCGTCAATTTCAT
>JBGVBB010000061.1:0-3861 GCA_045225155.1 Elusimicrobiaceae bacterium | reverse complement strand
CTTTTCCGTAAACATATTCGTGTAAAGTAAAAACTTTATCGGAAAACTGTGCATAATTATCTAAAATATAATTTTTTTGACCTTCGGTCATTGTTAAAACCAAAGTACTGTCTTGCATATCTTGTAAACTGAGTAAAGTTGCGATATGGGGTGGTTGAATAATACCTTTTGAAGCTAAAAAATTTGTTATTTTGCCCGGCACTTCAAAATAACTTTGTGCAAATATTCCGCGGGAAAATACTTCGACATCACTCCTGCCGGCTTTAGATAAAAAATTTTTCAAAAAGCATTCTGCGGAAAAACTGCGGCAAATGTTGGCGTGGCAAACAAAACAAATTTTTTGATTTTTCATATTTTTACATAAAAAAACTCCCCCACAAAAAGTGAGGGAGTTTTTAAATTAATAACCTGTAACTACAGTGCAGACTTCTGCAAAAAGCAAATAGCCTTTAACGTCTTTATCGACTGTAGCAACTTTGGTAATATTACCGTTGCGTTTTGCTGTGGCGACACTCATATCACCTTCGGTATAAATACCGAAATAATTTTTAGCACATGCACGGCCGATTTTTGTACCCCTTTCAGTACCGATTAACATCGGTTGTTGGGTTTGGCTGAACATTGAGCTGCCTGTTTCTAATGCAGGGATTGCACAAGCCGCTAAAATGGCTACAACAGGTAAAAGTAAAACTAATTTTTTCATTTAATTCTCCTTTAACGATATTTCTTACAAATTTATTTTAGCAAAATAAATAAATTATTACAAATCTAAAAATTTATATCCAACGCATCAATCAATTTATTATCGTGGGTATAAGTTCTTAAAGAAAGTTTCCTATCTACGATTTTAATATGTGAAAAGTGCGGCAAAGCAAGATATTTTGAACCCCACTCGTTTTCATAAGAACTTTCTTCAAAAAATTTACCGCTTCCGCCGACCGTAACATATATCGGCCCGCTTTTTGAAGCAGCACCTTTCCTTATAGGTTTTGTTCTTTCATAAGCACCCTGATGGCCCTGAATAACCAACTTAACTTGATGTGCTTCAAATAAAGGTGCCAAAAAAGCACTTAACAGATCGTCTGTGCTACCGCTTGAATAAACGGGATGGTGCATCACAACTATCTTCCATTTATCGGCACCGGCTTTTGCTAAAGTGTTTTTAAGCCATTCGTATTGGGAAGATTTTTTATCAAGCTTAGGCGCCTGCAAAGCACCGTATAAATTGTTTGTATCAATCACAATTACACGGGCATTAGCGGTATCAAAATAGTAATAGTTCGGCGTACCGGCACTCCAAGGCATAGTGTGATTTGCTTTATAATGTGCTGCCAAAAAACCTTTACCGGCATCCGTTTTTGCATCGGGGCCGTATTCATCGGAACCTATCGCAACAACCAAAGGCATATTTTTTAAAAGCCTTTGATACGGCTCAAAAAATTGTGCGGTTTCATCAACGGCAAGGCCGGAAGAGGAAATATTACCAGTATGTACCAAAAAGTCTGATTCATAATTTATCATATTCCTGGCCATAGTATTTTTTATTTCGGAAGTGTCTACGTCCGGCTGGGCAGAAGTATTACCTACCACCAAAAAATTAACTATTTTACGTTCAGGCGTAAATAAAGTCTTAAAAGTTCCCTCAAGGCCTTCCTGAACGCCATCACCTTCGTTATTATTTACATAAGCTTTATAGCAAAATTGCGTATTCGGCGTAAGGCCATGTAAAACAAAACGGTGGCTTCTTGATGGGGCGGAAATTGCCATAAGTTGATTACATTTCCCCATAGGGCCGTATTCAAGCCAGGCAGGTGTGGTTTCGGTAGCAACAAATTTGACTATTGCACTTTTTTGTTCTACATCCTCGGTATAAGGACCTTTTACGATTTCAGATCCCCACACCGGGCTAATTAAAGCAATAAATAAAGAAATAATTATTAAATGTTTCATAATTAAAGTGGTATATTTCCTTTAGGTTCATTGTTTTTGGCAACTCTCTTTTTGGCCAAAACTTTTAAAGCACGAATAATAATACTGCGTGCCTTGGAAGGTTCGATAATTTCATCTATCGAACCGCTTGCTGCCGTCTGATAAGGCGAAGCAAATTTTTGTGCATATTCCTTGGTGAGTTTTTCTTTAAGTTCTTCAGATTTATCTTTTGCGGCTGCTTTCAATTCTTTAGCATACAAAATTTCAACCGCACCGCGCGGGCCCATTACGGCAAATTCCGCTGAAGGCAAAGCAAAGTTAAAATCTGCCCCGAGTGCTTTTGAACCCATAGCGATATAAGCACCACCGTACGCTTTGCGGATAACTAAAGTTATCTTTGGAACTGTAGCCTCGCCGTAAGCATACAAGAGTTTTGCACCGTGCCTGATAATACCGCCGTGTTCTTGTTCAACACCCGGTAAATAACCGCCTATATCAACTAAAGTTAAAATAGGAATATTGAAATTGTTTAAGAACCTGACAAAGCGGGCTGCTTTATCACTTGCGTTTAAATCTAAAGCGCCGCCCAGGTAATCGGAGTTATTTGCAACTATACCTACAACTTCACCGCCGAGTTTAACAAAACCCGTAATGATATTTTTCGCATAATCACGATGTATTTCAAAAAATTTATTTTCGTCTGCAAGTTCCCAAATAATGTGATGTATGCGGAAAGGTTTGCCCGGGTCCATTGAAGATAATTTTTCAAGCATCGGGGTTTGCCTGTCAGCAACGTCCAAAGTAGAACTACATATTGGTTTTTCTTTACAATTTTGCGGTAAAAATGTAAGGAGTTCACGCACTTGCCTAAAGCAATCTTGTTCACTGTTTGCGATTACATGGCAAACACCGCTTTTTTGAGCATGTGCTTTACTTCCGCCTAAAGTATTGAGGTCCACTTCTTCACCGGTTGCTGCTTTAACAACGTTTGGACCTGTTACAAACATGTGGCTGATACCGTCTACCATAAAAATAAAATCTGTTAAAGCAGGGGAATAAACCGCACCGCCGGCACAAGGCCCTAAAATAACAGAAATCTGGGGAATAACGCCTGAACATTTTACATTTCTTTTAAAAATTTCGCCGTAACCGTCAAGGCTGTCCACACCTTCTTGTATACGTGCACCGCCTGAATCTAAAAGCCCGATTATCGGAATTTTAGCCTCCAAAGCACGGTCCATAATATAAGCAATTTTTTTGGCATGTGCAAGCCCAAGCGAACCGCCGAGTTGCGTAAAATCCTGTGCAAAAATTGCCACTTCCCTGCCGTTAATACGGCCAAAGCCTGTAATGACACCATCACCTTTAAGATGCTTTTCTTTTAAGCCGAAATCTTGGCAACGTGTTTCTACCAGAGAGTGTATTTCAAAAAAACTGTTTTCATCAAGTAAATACTGGAGTCTTTCACGTGCGGTAAATTTACCTTTTTCATTTTGAAGTTTTGCTTTTTCTTTATCTTGCTTAGTGGTATTTTCAATAAGTTCGCGAAACTTTTTTATTTTTTCCGGTGTTTCTTTTAATTCCTTATCGTTAAGGTCAAATTTTTCTGTATCTTTCATAACTCTCCTAAATAATCTCCGGATATGCTACTACAAATTTATATGCATTATCCAAAGTCTTCATTTCAAAAGCGATTTTGGGGCTGCCTCTTAATGCCCAAACGTCTAAAGCTTTACCAAAAAATTGTACTTCGTTGTCTTTGATTCTGATTTGCGTAGCCGGAACGGTTAAACCCAAACCCAAAAGTTTTAAAACTGCTTCTTTTTTGGCCCAAAGTTCTGTAAGGTAAGCTTCATCATCGGCAATTAATTCTTCTTTAGTAAAATATTGATCTGCCCAACCTTCCGATCTTGGCTCTATTTTTTCAACATC
>JBGVBB010000060.1:0-3478 GCA_045225155.1 Elusimicrobiaceae bacterium | reverse complement strand
GCTGCAAGGAAGAAATCCCGCTTGACAAAACTTGTCAACAAAGCAGCAAAAAAATAAAAATAAATTATTAAATTTTACGCGGGCCTTATAGCCCGCGTTTTTTATCTTTAAAAAACCCCTGCATTTTTAACACAGGGGTTTTTAATTTTATATAAAAGTAAATTACGATTATATGACACCAGCAAGTATTTTTGAGGAAATTTTAATTTTATCTTTGACGACGAGTACCAATAAGAACGGGAGCGAAGCGACTCTCGGTACTCTAGGAAAAGAAAAATTAAAATTTACCAAAAAGAATTAGCCGGCAAAGAACTTAAAATTAAAATTTCCTATTTTTACAAACTTTTGAGTTTTGTTTTCAGTTCTTCAAACGGTAAAACTTGGCCGCCGCCTTGTGCAAAATCAGGCCTGCCGCCGCCGCGTCCGTTAAGCAAAGCAGATATTTGGCCTGCAAGTTTGCCGGCATTTGGGCCGCCTGCAAAACTCTTAACCACAAATGAAGCCTTACCATCTAATGCGGTTATAACCATAATTACCGTGTTTGGATTTTTGTTTGCGAAGTTATCGGCTAAATTGCGAAGTTCTTTGATTTCGGTATTTTCCGCATTAAAGCAAATAAGTTTTGAGCCGTCTTTTAAAGTAAAACTTTCCTGCAAAGCACCGCCGGCACTTCCGCTTAAAATTTGGCGACGCAAAGTGGAAATTTCCTTTTTAAGTTTCTTTTCTTCGTCAAGCATGGATTGTATTTTTTGTGCCAAATTATCAGGGTGGGTATTAAGCATCATCCCCGTCATAAGCGTGATATTTGCCATCTTTTTTAAATTTTCAATAGCACTTAAACCCGCAACACCTTCAATACGGCGAACACCGCTTGAAATGGCTGATTCCTTTAAAATTCTTATTGCCATAATTTCGCCTGTGCTTTTAACATGTGTACCGCCGCAAAGTTCAAGTGAAACAAAACCTTTGGTGTTTACAAAACCTTCACGCGAAATTAAAACAAAGCGGGCAGGGTCGGCATAAGTTTCGCCAAGCAAAGTGACTGCACCCAAAACTTTGGCATCACTTAAAGGGCGAACTTGCGTTTCCACCTTATAATTATTTGCAATAATATCCGCAGCATTAGACCAAACCGCAAGCAGTTCATCCGGTTTCGGTGCTTTGGAAATTGTATAGTCAAACCTAAACTTTTCAGGCGAAACAAATGAGCCTGCCTGGTGCACTTGCTCCCCAAAAATTTTGCGGAGCGAAGCATTAACAACGTGTATTGCCGTATGGTTTGATGCAGTCTTAAAACGGGCAATTTCATCTACTTTTAAAGTTACGGTATCGTGTTCTTTTAAAGAACCTTTAACGATATTTACTTTATGTAAATAAATCTTTTCAAGCGGTTTTTGTGTATCGGTAACATTTGCAATATGTTGGCCGTCTTTCAAAATTGTGCCGGTGTCACCCACTTGGCCGCCGCATTCTGCGTAAAAAGGCGTTCTGCCCGTAATGACAAAACCATTGTTTTTTAACTCTTTAACCAGTTTAAAATTTTCATCAAGCAAGGCAAAAATTTCCGCATCGCAATTAAGCATTTCATAGCCGACAAACAAAGTTGACGGCAATTTGCTTTCAAGTTGCTGCAAAGTTAAGACATGTTCTTTTGCGTTTTCATCAGTAAATGCTTTGGAAGATGCCTTGGCATCTTTTTGTGCTTGGTAAAAACCGTCTTCATCTAATTTTATTTTCTTTTCAGCTAAAATTTCGCGCGTAAGTTCTAACGGGAAACCGTAAGTTTCATATAAATTAAATGCTTCTTTACCGCTAAAAACTTTACCGTTATTTTCTTTTAAAAGTTCATTTAAACGTGCTTCGCCGTCGGCTAAAGTTTTGGCAAATGCACTTTCTTCTGCTTTTAAGGCTTCCATAATATGCACGGCATTTGTAACAAGTTGCGGATATAAATCTTTATACATTGCAATCAAAGTCGGTACAAGTTCGTGCATAAAAGGTGTTTGGCGGCCCATAAGTTTGCCGTATCTAAAAGCACGCCTGATTAAGCGGCGCAAAATATAACCGCGCCCTTCATTGGAAGGTAAAACACCTTCGGAAAGCAAGAAAGATGATGCACGCAAATGATCCGCCACAATACGTAAAGCGGAAGTTTCTTGCGCGGTTTTACCGTCAATTTTTAAAATCTTTTTTGCATGGTTTATGATAGGTAAAAATAAATCTGTATCAAACGGATTATCAACATTTTGCATAACCATACACAAGCGTTCAAGGCCCATGCCGGTATCAATATTTTTTTGCGGCAAAGGCTCTAAAGTACCGTCTTCCAAACGGTTAAATTGCGTGAAAACCAAATTCCAAATTTCCACATATCTGCCGCAGTTGCAGGCAATGCCGTTTTTGGCGCAATCGGGGCAACCTTTATCTTCCCCGAAATCATAATAGATTTCAGAACACGGCCCGCAAGGCCCGGTGGGGCCCATAGTCCAAAAGTTATCGTCTTCGCCAAATTCGTAAATACGATCTTTATCAACTAATTTTGCCCACATATTGTAGGCTTCTTCGTCGCGCGGAGCAATACCGCCTTTAAAAATGCTGACATATAAGCGGTTTTTATCAATTTTCAAAACTTCCGTTAAATAGGTCCATGCCCAGGTGATGGCTTCCTTTTTAAAATAATTGCCAAAGGAAAAATTGCCTAACATTTCAAAAAATGTAAGGTGGCGTTTTGTGAAACCGACATTATCAATATCAGTAGTCCTCAAACATTTTTGGCAAGAGAAGGCATTTTTTAAATTCTTCTTAAGCCCCAAAAAGTTGGGTTTAAATTGTACCATCCCGGCGGAGGTAAAAAGCAAGGTCGGGTCCCCTTGCGGAACAAGAGGGCTTGAAGGTTGCTCTGTAAGGCCTTTTTCTTTGAAAAAGGCAGTAAAAGTTTTACGAATTTCTTGGCTTTCCATATAATAAAATTATATCATATTAGTATGATCCGTTTTATAATTAACCCAAGTGCAGGCAAGCATAAAAATTTAAAAATGCTGGAAAAAGATATAAAAACACTTTTCCCGGAATGTGAAATTGTTTACACAAAATACGCCGGGCATGCTAAAGAACTTGCCCTTGAAGCCGCACAGAAAAATTATGCTTCTGTTATTGCAGTCGGCGGGGATGGAACAATAAATGAAGTTACGCACGGTTTGGTAAATTCAAAAACTGCTTTGGGTATTATTCCTTGCGGCAGCGGTAACGGTTTTGCACGCATGATAAAAATGCCGATTAAAGATACTTTAAAATGTTTGGAAATTATTAAACAAAACCACACTAAAATAATTGATGTGGGGCAAGCAAATAACGAATATTTTTTAAATGTCGCCGGGCTTGGCTTTGATGCACTGGTAGCACAAAAATTTGCAAAATCAAAAAGACGCGGAAAATTACCGTATTTCAAAATAGGTATTAAAGAATATTTTTCTTACCG
>JBGVBB010000059.1:0-5521 GCA_045225155.1 Elusimicrobiaceae bacterium | reverse complement strand
AGAAAAGCCAAGTTCAGTAGCTATTATTCCTAGGCGGTTCCTTGTAAAACAACCGTGTGTGCGTGCAAATTTAAGTGTATCTAAAGTTGTAACTTCAGGCATTTTAAGGCCTGCATTTTCAAATTCATATTTTAAAAAAGGAACATCAAAATCAACATTATGACAAATTAAAATACTGTTTTCTAAGTGTTCTGCCAAAGTTAGAGCAATATCTTTAAAATAAGGTGCATCGGCTACCATTTCATTAGTAATACCGTGTATAGCGGTAATATCCGGTGTCATATACATTTCCGGATTAATTAAAGTGCTGTAACTGCCTATACGTTTGCCTGCTTGGCTTGCAAGTAAGGCAACTTCGCAAATACGGCCGCCGCGCGGGAAACTTAAACCCGTTGTTTCAGTATCAAGGCACACAAATTTTGCATCTTTAATATACATAGTAAATCAACCACCTTACGCCCATTGCTATTAAAACAGTTAAAATTGTTCCCGCAATGTTTTTGCGTGACATAAAACTTACTTGTTTTATATTGAATATCATATACAAACAACCTATCCATATTAAAGCAAGTACAAAAGAAATTGCAGACGGTAGAACCAAGGACATATAAAGCCCGGCACGGTAAATCATGGATACATACCTTTCATCAAAACTAGGATAACTTTTGTGTACAAAGTCTTTAATAAATAAATGAATTAAAACCATTAGTAAATGTGCGGAAATTATTAAACCGCAAAGAATTATTATAAATATTAAAATCCAGAAGGAGATTGAAGTCCTCTCCGGAGTTAATACAAATGGTGATACAATAAATAAAACCGCTATTTCAATTATTTGCCAACAAACAAACATTGATGCATTTATACCTATTACATCATGATTATCGGATACATCAATAAAGTCACTGAACATATGTATTAATGTCAGTAAAAAAATAGTTTCAACACCGTTAAATGTAACACTGGCAACGGTAAACCATTTTATTTCAAGGTATGGTAAACAACAAATTAAAAGGCAGACTAAATATACAAGCCCATGCACTGCCAGACCTTTAAAAGGATTAGTGATTTTTTTGCGGTAAATATAATCGGTATGAAACGTAAAATCAGCAAGTAAATGTGCAAGTAATAAATGCCAAAAAACAATCATTATTTTGTTATCTCCTGGTCCAAATTAAGAGGTAAAGTAATAGTAAAAGTAGTTCCTTTGTTTAATTCGGAGTCAACTTCTATGTTACCTTTATGTGCATCAACTATTTGCTTTACTATTGTAAGGCCTAAACCGTAACCGCGTACATTTCTGTCTGCTTGATGATATTTCTTAAATATTTGCGGTAATTCTTCTTTGGAAATACCTATACCGGTATCATTAACCGTGATATGATAATTTTTATTTTCCGGCTTAATTGTTATATAAACACCGCCTTTGGAAGTAAATTTCAAGGCATTAGATATTAAATTCGAAAATAATCTGTCTATTAAATTTTTATCGGCATAAAGCGGTAAAGATTCCGGGGAATCTATTTTTAATTCCAATCCTTTTTGTTCCGCAAGCGGTAATAAAGATGCAGATAAATCTTTTAAAGTTTTATGCAAGTCAAAAGTAGTTTTGTTTAAAACCAAAAGCCCACGTTCAAGTTTAGATATGTC
This sequence comes from Elusimicrobiaceae bacterium, assembly GCA_045225155.1. GTDB lineage: Bacteria > Elusimicrobiota > Elusimicrobia > Elusimicrobiales > Elusimicrobiaceae > Proelusimicrobium. The sequence continues at coordinate 3,871 of JBGVBB010000059.1, read as the reverse complement.
TAAAATATTTTCAACTAAACTTACTAACATTTTTGAGGAGTTTGAAATAGCCTTCAACATTTGGTTTTGTTCTTCTTTGGTTAAGTTTTCTTCTTCCAGAAGCATAACATAACCTTGAATACCGAGTATCGGTGCGCGAAGGTCATGTGCGACAGCGTTAAAAACATCATTTTTCATTTCACTTATTTCATGCTCGGATGTAATATCCCTAAACAAAATTATAGCAACGGCTTCTTCATCTTGCGGATTAAAAATTTCATTTATAACTTCAAAATAAATTTGACGGTTATCTTTTGTATAATGGAAAACCGAACCGTTCGGAACTTTTAATAATTTTTTTAATGAAGGTTCATCAGCATATGTATTGCGAACGGTTGCTTCCAGGTTTTTATAAAAGGCTTCACTGTTAAGGATATATTTCGCTACTTTATTGGCAAATAATTCTTCACCCTCCAAAGTGCACATTACTATGCCGTCCCTCATTAAACGTGCAAGTAAATTTACCTTATTTCTTTCTTCAAGCAATTTATCTAATTGTACTTCTTGATATTCTTTTAATTTTACAGCCATGGAATTGAAAGTTTTTATAAGGGGGGAAAATTCTTCCATATATTTATTTTCATTAATGTTTACGGAAAAATTATTTTTGGAGATTTCATGGGCTGCTTCAATAAGTTTATCTATAGGTTCTGCCAAATCTTCCGCGAAATATAAAGATGCGAAATAAGATAATGTTGTGGTTGCCAATACAAAAAAGATAATAAGCCAAGTTATAAGATTAATTGTATAAAATGCTTCTTTTTGATTTTGTAATACGAACAAGTAACCTTCCCCTATCGGGTTTTTTGTATAAGCACCGGCTAAAGTAAGGCCTTGTGCCTGGAGGTTAGATATAGTTCCCTTTTGCCCCAAATCATGTTTGTTTAAATTTACAATAGGTATCGGTCCTTTATTTAAAGTATAATAACCGTTCTCATCCAGAAAGTATAAACCGCCGCTTTTGCCTATTTTGTGAAGTTCGGTTTGTGTGATAAAATTAGTAAAATCCGCAACTATAAACAACACATTACCGTTATCTTGTTTGGAGGTTATTGCTGTATGCGGGGGGAAAATATCTTCCGGGTAATTTACCCTTATTTCACCTTCCGAAATATTTTTTAAGTCTTGATTTCGTGAGATGTCCATCATCGGTAAATTTTCAAAATCCGCCTTTTTTGCACGTACAATTTCTTTACCGTCGTTGGAGAATAAGGATATAAGCAAGATATTATCGTCTTGCATTATTTGGTTGTTTAAAATAGATTCTTGTTGTTGAATAGTTTGGTTATTAAGCAAAGTGTTGATATTTTGTGATAAAGTAGCAGCATTGTTTTCCAAAGAAAAAGCAGAAATTTCCGCAATATTTAAGTAATTTTCCAGTAATTCCTTTTTTGCGTGTTTTTGATAATTGAATAAAAACACAGCAGTTATCAATAGCGGTGCAATAATAACAAAAAGGAACATCTTAAATAATTTCGGAAATATTTTCATCTGTCTTCCTAAATATAACTAAATATCTTTTATTCCTGCTTTTTCGAAACCGGCTTTTCTAAGACGGCAAGCATCACATTTTCCGCAAGGTTTTTGACCGCCGCGGTAACAACTCCATGTGGAAGCAAACGGAACACCCAGTTTGGCCCCGAGTTTCGCTATCTGTGCTTTGCTTAATTTTAATAAAGGTGTTAATACTGCAATACGCGGCCCGCCGACAGCAGAACGTGTTCCTTCAAAAATGGCACGTTCCAAAGGAATATAAAATCTGGGGCGGCAATCAGGGTAGCCGGAATAATCTACTGAATTTGCCCCCAAAACGATGGCACTTGCACCGATACTGTCTGCCAAAGAAGCGGCAATTGATGCAAAAATTAAATTTCTCGCCGGGACATAAGTTGACGGTAAGCGTCCGATACTTTTAATTTGGTTTAAAGGATCGTTCGGAATAGTTACTTTACTTCCGCCTACCAATGAAGTTACATCTTTAAGCCAAGGTAAGTTTAAACTTATCTCGATTAACTTTACCTTTAAATCTTTACATATTTTACGGCAACAATCTCTTTCTTTTTTATGTTTTTGGCCGTAGGCTATATTTAAACAAACACATTCATAACCTTGGTGTAATGCCCAATATAGACAGGTAGTGGAATCAAGACCACCGGAGTGTAAAATTATTGCTTTCTTTGTTTTTCTAGAATTCACGGTTTCCTCCTCTCAAAACGGCAGTTGTTGCAAATTGTTCTGCTATCTTTAAATCTTCTTCGCTGAGATCATCAAGATATTTGACTAAATTGGTTGCTAAAGTTATCGGGCGTCCGCTGGTATCGTTTTCATCAAAATATTGTTTTATGAGCAAAGCATTTGCCCCGCGTGCGGCCGCTTTATTTTGTAGATGTAATATGCTGGCCTCTATAATTTTCGGGTCATTAGGTAAATTTTTAATACGTTGAATACCTATATTACCCCAAGGGCGTTTAATTTGTTCAACATTTGTAAAAATAGGTAAATCTTTACCTTCTTTTACTTGAACGGGAAAGTTTTGCGGTCCTACAGGGATATAATCTTCTTTCCCTTGTACCGATAGACAAGCCGTTAATGAAGCCAAAATTAATGTTAAAAATAAATACCTTTTCATAGTATCTCCTAATTTTTTGCAGCAAGTTGCCCGCATGCCGCAGCAATATCCGAACCTAAACTCTTGCGGACAGTTACTTTAATGTTCATTTTTTCTAAGGCTTCCGCAAAAGCATATACAGCGGCAATCGGCGGCGTTTTCGCTTTTGAAGTAGCCTCGTTACAAGCAATTAAATTTACATGCAATAGATAATTATCTTTAAATGAGTTTATCCATTTGCCTAATTTCCTTATATGTGCGGGTAAATTATTTACACCGTCTATAACGGTATATTCTAAAAATACTTCGCGCGCATTTAATTTTAAATAATTTTCAAGTTCTTGTTTTAAAATATCTAGATTATATTTGCGGTTTATCGGCATTAAAGCGGAACGTTGTTTATTGTCCGCATTATGTAATGAAAGTGCCAAATTTACCTGCGGTAATTCTTTAGCCAAATTTTCAAATTTATCTGCAATGCCTGATGTGGAAATCGATATATGGCGTTTACCTATATTTAAATAATCTTTATTTGATAAAATTTCCACTGCCTGTTTGACTTCCTGATAGTTTAAAAGAGGTTCACCCATACCCATAAAAACGATATTGGAAACGTGTTGACTTTTAAATTCTTTTTGTAAAAATTGATGCCAAAATAAAACTTGGTCTGAAATTTCTTCCGCAGTCAAATTGCGTTTGAAACCGAGTTTACCCGTCGCACAAAAAGCACAACCGAGCGGGCACCCCGCTTGGGAAGATACGCAAACACTCCAAAATTTGCCCGGCTTCATTAAAACAGTTTCAATTTTTGGGCCGTCGTGTAATTTTAATAAAGCTTTATAAACTTTATCTAATTTCGAACTTTGTAATTTGACTAGGTCAAAAGATAAAATTTTAAAATTTTTATTTAAGGCTTCCTGTAAATTTTTAGGTAAAGTTTTTATATCGTTCCAAGAACTTCTGCCGTCAACAAAAACCCCTTGCCTTATTTGATTTAGGCGGTAAGAGGGAAAATTGTTGGTTTTAACAAAGTCTTTTATCTTAATAAAGTCCATATATTAACATTTTATCAAATTTAATAGAATAAAGGGGCATAATATCTTATTCCTTTGCCTATTATTTGTAAAAATTATAAAATATATACATATGAAAAAACAGGCAAAAATTTCCACAAATCAATATTCAAAATTATTGCCGACGGTTTATATCGTTATATCTTTGGCA
>JBGVBB010000058.1:0-8169 GCA_045225155.1 Elusimicrobiaceae bacterium | reverse complement strand
CTCGGCTTTGGCAATGGCATCTTTCCCGTATATTTACGGTAATTTTTCTCATACAAGCCTTGCCCTTCCCCCGCAAGTAAAAGATTTCATAAAAATAAGAAAAGAATTTGATAGAAATCTTTTCAGTGATTTTGACTTAGATGAAGAAGAATCTGAAAATATGAAAAGAATTTTGGGTGAAGATTTCTTTAATTTATGGCAAAAATATTATAATAAAGATTTAGTAACAATGGCCCAAACTAACCCCGAAGATATCGCCGAACTTATAAAATATTCCAACCGTTATGAGAATACTTTGCCTAGCCAATTTAATAATATATTTGCCGGTACAAACCCATTATATGTTTTTGCTATGCGTGATATGACAAATAATTTTATTAAGGCAATAAATGACGGTAAAACCATAGAGCAAGCCATAACCGCACTTGGCGAAGAAATGTTTGAATATCATAAAAAGATATATCAAATTAAAGAATTTTTAGATCAGAGGGAAGATGGTTTTGATATCAATTGGGATGAAGTAGAAAATCCGGAAGTGTTAAATCATGATTTTAATAAAGAACTTTATTTTGATTTGGCTGTAGATTACGGTTTCGGTAAATTGAATACTTCTAAAGAAAACGAAAACAGTTTTATTGTAGGATATAAATATAATGAATATCTTGATGAATTAAAAAATTTTTATAATCATCCTAAAACCTACGGAGATGTTACTTTAACCGAAAGTGTGCGCAAAGGCAATACATTTGAAATTATTGCCCCAAATCACATAAGGAAAAACGGCATTCCCAATAACACATTTGCTTTTAATGCTATGCAAGGGGATTTAGATATAATTAAGCCGATAATTGATAAATACCAAAATGGCAAAACTTTAAGCGCAGATGACATAAATACTTTACACAACAATATTGCCGATATCAGTTATATCTTTACAAATGCCATGCCTTTCTTCCGCGGAACCTCGGCGGCCAATTTAGCTGTAGTTTACGGGCTTTATCAAATGGCCGGTATTGATGCTCCGCAAGTTAAAATCGGGCGCGCTTTGGATTTGTCCGCTTTTGTTACATCTCCTGAGCAATACAAAAAAGATTGGTTAAACTTGTTTAACGGGGAATTCCCTAAACCTAAACAGCTTAGTTTAGGAGCGCGTGTTCGCAATACATTCAGTAGGAAAAATTTAAAAAATTTAATATTGCCTGCTTTATCACTTGGTATTTTTGGCGGTAGTCTTATTTTAGGGGATCATATAGGCTCGGCTTTGGCAATGGCCTCTTTCCCACTTTTGGCAGGTGCTACTGGTACTATTGGTACACATAATATCGAAATAGAGCAACAAGATCAATTAAATTTGAAGAAGGATATTGTACGTATTGAAAAAGTTGCACCGGTTAAAGGTTCGGGGGCAGTTCTTTATGCTGTTTGGAAATTGATAGGCGAAGATAATCAAACTCTTGCTTATTTAAAATTAACAACACAAGAGGAAATTGATAGAACGTTTTTAATTGATAAAATTGTAACGGAAAATAATCTACATAATAGTAGCCCTCTGATAACTTTTGAGTATCCTAAAGTTGTATCTAATAAATATGAAGATTTATCAGAAGATATTCTTCAGTCTGTTGAAAGAGATAAAGATCAAATTTTAAATTTCGTACGTAATGCTAAAAATAGAGTAAAAATACCTTTAATAACGTCCCCGGTGAATACGTCCGGATTTTTCTTAGGGGAGAAGATAAAGACAGATATGTGGGGGAATATTACCGGTTATGTTGAAAATGTATCTGATGAAGCAAAAAAAGCATTAAACGGAAAACCAATAACAAATGAAGAATGGTATGCAATTGTCAATTTGTTTAAGAAACTGAATGAAGCAGGTTTTGTACATGGCGATTTGAAACATAATTTATTTTTTAGACGTGATATAAACAACAAACTTGTTGTTACTGTGGTAGATTTTGAATTACCGTTTAGATTCTATGATAAATCCGAAGATATTAAATACCTAAAATATATACAGTCACAATATGAAGCTATCGGTGCAAAAGAGAAGACACAAAAAATTTCCGTTAATTCTGATGAGGATTGGGTAAAAAGTATACCGGGAATTCCTAGAGATTCGAGTTTTTGGCTACCGGTTTTAGGTATGGTATTAGGCCTTGGCTTTCTCGTCGCTGGTTTAGGGGGCGCAACGCCGTTAGTTTCACTTGCGGCAATACCTTTAATTGCTTATACTCAAAATCCTCAAAATTTAGCACAATATGAAGCCGTTGATAAGTTCGTAAATCAAAGGCAACGTTTTGATCCGTCCTTATTTAAAGGGGAAGAGTTAACTTTTGACGAAGCCTCAAATTTAGAAAGAATTTTAGGTAAAGAATTTTTTAACTTATGGCAAAAATATTATAATAAAGATTTGCAAACTATGGCCCATGAAGATCCGTTGGCTCTAGCGGAACTTGCACACTATTCTAACCGTTATGAAACTACTTTAAAAAGCGAAATCAGCACACGTTTCGCAGGTTCAAACCCATTGTATGTTTTTGCGATGAAAGAAATTACAGAAGGTTTAGAACAAGATTTAGCGGAAGGAAAATCTGTTAGGGAAGCAGTTATAAATATGGGTGCAAAAATGTTTGAATATCATAAAAAGATAAATCAAATAAAAGCATTTTTCAACCAAAAAGGGATAAGAATAATAGTTGACGGCAGGCCACTTTCCGTTAACTGGGAAAGGGTAGAAAGCCCTAGATTTTATAACACAGGTGATTTTTATACACAACCTGTTGATATCAATGAATCCAGGACAGCCCCTATGAGTTATGACGATATGCAAAAAATTTTGGGTGGCGGTACGGAATCATATATAGTAGGTTTCGGCGTTTTAGCGGGAACATCTTCACCTTCAGTAACTAAATTTAATGATGTCGTTTACGGTGAATATTGGGATGAATTAACAGATCCTAATAATATGAGATTCGGTAGTTACAAAGGTGTACAATTATCCGAAGTAGTAACCAAAGGCCATTTCCCTAACATATATTCCGCAACCGTTACTCATCCGGTCGGAGTTAGAAATATTAACAGGTTGTTTGAAGTTTTGCAAGAAGATTATGATAATATTAGGCCTATTATAAGGCGTGTACAAGCAGGGGAAGAATTAACAAAGGAAGATAAAGGAATTTTAGACGATAATATCGCGGAGATTAGTTATCTGTTCACAAATGCAAAACCTTTCTATCGTGGCAGTGCATCGGCAAATTTGGCATTGGTTTACGGTCTTTACCATATGGCAGGCATTGAGGCCCCGCAAGTTAAAATAGGGCGTGAATTAGATTTATCTGCTTTTGCAATGAGTCCGTTTGATTATATAGATAATTGGCACGATCTGTTTACAGGCGATTCCCCTTATAAAAATACTACAGTAAACCCTACTGATCAGCAGCAACACAAAGATGCTCAACCGCAACAACCTGCGGCTTCAAATCACGGGTTTTTTAATAATTTAAAAGCCGTATTGCCGTTTGTTTTACCGTTTGCGGGTTTTGGTCTTGCAACTTTATTAAATGCTCCCGAATTATCAAATATCGGGCTTGCTTCATTCCCGTTATTATTTTCAACAATTAAACCGCAAAAGGAAGCACCCCTTACAGATGATCAGGTTATACAGTTTAAAAATTTAAGATTCGGCTTTAATCAAAGTATTTTTATGGGGCCGGAACTTAGCAGAACAGAAAAAAGAAATATGCGCCGTATTTTGGGTAAAGATTTCTTTAATTTATGGCAAAAATATTACAATAAAGATTTTCAATATGCCGCAAATAAAGAGTGGAAAGATTTTTCTAAAGTTATAAAGGCTTCAAACCGTTATGAAAACACTTTACTTAGTCAAATAGAAAACAAATTCCCCGGTACTAATCCGCTTTATGTTCATACTATGGATAAAATGAGGGAAAATTTTATCGCCGGTATAAATTCAGGTAAAGATATCGGAACAGTTTTAACCGAAATCGGCAATATGATGTTTAATTATCATAAAAAAATATTTCAAATAAAAACATTTTTAACAAGAAAAGATTTAGGCTATACAATAGATTGGCATTCATTAGAAAACCCCGAAGAGTATGATGCCGATTTTACAGAAGATTTTGAAGCCGGGGAAGATTTCGGTTTCGGTAAAATAAATCCTATCCAGGAGCCTGAAGCCGGCGTTGTCATTGACGAAGATAATTATAGCGAATATCTGGAGGAATTATCCGTTCATGATCATCCGGAATCTTATAAAGATGTTATCTTAACCAAACCGGTTGAAGTAAGCGAGGACGGTGTCTATCTTTTATATCCGAACGGTTTAAATATTAATGGAGAATATAATAATGAAATTGCCTTTCAGGCCATACAAGAAGATTTAGAAGAAATTAAACCTATAATTGCTAAATATCAAAACGGTAAAACATTAAATGAAGAAGATATAAACGCACTACATAAAAATATTGCGGATATGAGTTATATTTTATGTAATGCGGTTCCGTTCTATCGCGGTACGGCTTCATCAAATTTGATTGTGGTTTACGGTTTATATAAGATGGCAGGCATTGATGCCCCGCAAGTTAAAGTCGGTCGTGCATTGGATTTATCTGCTTTCTCAACTACTCCTGAGGAATATCAAAGAGATTGGCTTGATTTATTTGACGGTGAATTTAAACAAAATAAAAACAAAACTCAAATATCAGTTAAAAAAATACTTAAAAAGATTTTTCCGTTTATAGTCTTTGGCGGCGGTATAGCTTTAAGTTCACTTCTAGCTGGCGATAATTCCAATTTAGTTACCGCATTGGCCACAATCCCGTTCGTGGGAAGTATAATGAATTTCGGTGAAGGTAAAGAAACGGAATATTTCCTTAATTTAAGAGGTAAATTTAATGCCGCTATATTTACAGGCCCTGCTTTGAATAAAGAAGAAAAAGAAAACATGAGAAAAGCTTTGGGGGACGAATTTTATGAATTATGGCAAAAATATTACAATACGGAACTTGAAGAAATTGCCAACGATACCCCTGAAGAATTAGAAGATCTTATAAAACATTCCAATCGCTACGAAAACACCTTACCAAGCCAAAATTATGGCGAATTAGGCGGAACAAATCCGCTTTATGTCCAAGCCATGAAAAATATTACAGAAACTTTTAAACAAGATATTCTTGCCGGTAAAACGATGGAAGAAGCCATTACAAAAATGGGGGAATCACTTTTCCAATATAATTTGGGTATTAACAAAATTAAAATGTTTCAACTCTTAAAAAGGAACGGCGAAAAAATAGATTGGGCAGATATTGATGTTCCGTTATTTTATGATGAAATGGATAGGGTTTATGCCGGCAAAAGTTCTGCTTACAAAATCGGTTACGGTATTTTTAACAGAACCGAATCTACTTCAAGAACACCGTTTGATGAAGATCATTACGGCGAATATTTAAATGAACTTGTGTCATCTTATAATAAGCCCCGCGTTTATAAAGGGGTAAACTTATCTTATTTTGATCTTAAAAATAAATACGGTTATAAAGTTGTTGAACATCCTGCCGGTATTTCAGGCGATCATGATAATATCAAACGTGCTTTTGAAGTTATTCAGGAAGATTTTAATAAAATAAGCCCCATAATAATGAAAGCCAGAAGCGGGCAAATATTAACTGAACAAGAAAGAAGAATTTTAGATAATCATATTGCAGATATCAGTTATATTTTTACAAATGCAAAGCCGTTTTTCATGGGTACTTCCTCAATAAATTTAGGCATAGTTTATGGCCTTTATGATCTTGCCGGGATTGAGACACCCCCAGTCAAAATAGGCCGTGCATTAGATTTTTCAGCTTTCAGTTCTACCCCTTGGCAATACGAGGGGCATTGGCTTGACCTGTTTGCAGGGGATTTTCATCAAGTAATCTCACATAAAGAACAAGTAACTAAAGAAACTCAGGAAGATATAGAAGATCAAACTTTTACAGAGGACACAAAATCAAGTAATGCTTCGGCAGATGACGTAAGTTTCCCATTGACAAAATATTTATTGCCGGCTATCGGTATAGGTTTGGGGCTTACTTTAGCCCTTAGCGGTTTAGCTACCCCCGGCTTGGCTTTAGCTGCTTTACCGCTTTTGGCAAGCACCAAACCGATAAAAAAAAATGAAACCGGTACAGAAGCTTTTTCTAATTTACAACAAAATTTTACACCGGAACTTTTCAGCGGGGATGCTTTAACCGAAGAAGAAATAAATAATTTAAAAGATATTTTAGGTGAAGATTTTGTAAATTTGTGGCAAACTTTTTATAGACACAATTTAGAAGAAATATCACTTAAAAACCCGAAATTAGCCGAAGAAATAAAAACATACTCTAAACGCTATGAAACCACTCTGCCAAGCCAAATGAAAGACAGGTTTAACGGGACAAATCCACTTTATGTATTTGCCATGCGTGATATAACATTAACTTTTGAACGTGATATTATTATCGGCAAATCATTTAAAAGAGCTGTTACAAATTTAGGTAACGCAATGTTTGAGTATCATAAAAAAATAGCTCAAATTAAATTATTCCTTGAAGGCAAAAAACAAAATGAAATAGATTGGGATGCCATAAAAAACCCGCCCATGTATGATGATTATAATACAAAATTAATGTGGGAAATGAATATAGATGAAACTGCTTTCGGGCTCTTCAGAAAAGACGATATGACATTGGTTACCCCTTTTAGTCAATATAATTATGGTGAATATGCCCATGAATTTTTTAATGCAACTCCCCGTGATAAAAGTTTTAAAGATGTAAATTTATCTTATATTTATAAAAATAATGCCCCTACCGCTGATGACCCGGAAAGCGGTATGATAGTGCATCCTGTTAATTTGTCAAATAACGGGCATGATAACCTTGCCGCGTTATTTTATGCTTTGCAGGAAGATTATGAAGATATTGAACCCATTATTAGAAAAGCAAGGAACGAAGAAAAATTAACCGATAAGGAAATAAAACAATTACATAAAAACATTGCCGAAATCAGTTTCCTTTTCACTAATGCAACACCTTTTTGCCGCGGTAGTGCTTCCGCTAATTTAGCTATTGTTTACGGGCTTTATAATTTGGCAGGTATTGAGGCACCGCAAGTAAAAATCGGCCGTGCATTGGATTTAGAAGCCTTTGTTACTACTCCTAAAGAATATAAAAAAAATTGGCTTAACTTATTTAACGGGGAATTTGAAATTGTTTCAAAAGAAAAGCCTAAGACTGTTGAAAAACCTTTAAACCTTAAAACGGATATTGTGGAAGCTACCAGTACGGAATGGAAGGATTTTGTTAGAGAGTTGAGGGATTCTGAAAATAATATAAAGGCTTATTATAAACGTGTCAAAAAAGAGGAAATAGAAAGAACAAAACTTTTCGGTACATTGGTAGAAAAATTTATTAGCAAATATCCTTTAATAGGTGTTGAATATCCTAAAATTTTATCAACAAATATCTCTGATTTACCTGACGAAATTGTATCGCAAATGGCATGGCGTAACGATACCAATGATTTTGATGCTGATTTAATATTAAGTGTCGTGAATAATAAAGGAGGATTATTGTCGGATAAAGAAGATATTCTAAACGCATTGAAAGGAAGGCCAATAACAAATGAAGAGTGGGGACAAGTAATTAATTTATTTAAAGATTTAAATAATGAGGGTTTTTATCATACCGATTTGGGAAATAATATGTTTTTTATGCGTAATAATGAAGGAAAACTTATCGTTACTGTAATAGATTTTGAAAATTTGGTATTTTGGGATAATGATGATATGGAGACATTAAAAGAGATGAGTTCTGATTTGGAATCTATCGGTGCAAAAGAAAAAGCCCCTCAAAATACTCCGATAATAAATAATGGCAATTCTTCATTTAAATTACCGAGTTGGGTTTTGCCTGCGGTTGGTGTCGGTTTACTTGCTTTTGCCTTGGCAAACCCTGCTAATTCCCCTTTTGCTTTGGCGGCTTTACCTCTCTTGGCAAGTACTAAACCGATAATAAATATTAGCGACGATAAAGCAACCCAATTCGTTAATTCGCGGGGGAATTTAAATGACTTGTATTTTCAGGGTAATGCTTTAAATAAAGAAGAAACCGAACATTT
>JBGVBB010000057.1:0-1763 GCA_045225155.1 Elusimicrobiaceae bacterium | reverse complement strand
GGTGTCAAGATATAAAATATCGAGTTTAGCGGAAAGGATTTTGGCGATTGTGCTTTTTCCGCTTCCCGAAGGACCGTCTAACGCAATTTTAATTGTTTTCATAAAACTCCCCTTTTTTATGTTTGACAAAGAAATTATACCAAAAATACCGATTAAAATCAATTTATTTATTATAGTTTAAGCGTTTTTCCCAGCGACATATCCCGTCGAAAAAGCAATTTGTATATTGAACCCGCCTGTATAAGCGTCAACATCCAACACTTCGCCCGCAAAGAACAATCCCTTAACGAGTTTACTTTCCATTGTTTTAGGATTAATTTCTTTTACCGATATGCCACCCGCTGTAACAATAGCCTCTTCAACCGGTCTTAGTCCTTTTATTTGAAAGGTAAGATTTTTCAGGCTTGCCACTAAATTAAGCCTATCATTTTTCGTTAAGTCGCAACAACGCTTTTCAGCGCTAATCGATGCCACCGATAATATTATGCTTATAAGAGATTGCGGAAGAAGCGCTCGCATCACGTTAGAAACCGTTTTAAGTTTGGCGCTTTCAATTTCACGTAAAAGCCTGTCATCCAAGATTTTATCGCTAATTGCAGGTTTTAAGTCGATTTTGAGCGTTAAATCGTTAGTTTTTGCCCTATTAATTACGCACGAAGCGGAAAGAATTATCGGCCCTGAAACGCCGTAATGTGTAAATAGCATTTCGCCAAAATCTTTATAAATTGCCTTATCGCCACTTAAAACGGTTATCGCAACGTTTTTAAGCGACACGCCCTGTGCAGTAATAAAATCCGTGCCGCAAAGTTCCAGTCCTGAAAGCGAAGGTTTTAAGTCAACAATATTATGCCCCGCACTTTTTGCAAACATATACCCGTCACCCGTGCTACCGGTAAGCGGATAAGATAGCCCGCCCGTACATACGATAACGGAATCGCAAGACAACAACTCGCTTTCAGTTTGAACGCCTACAATCTGACCGTTTTCAGTTTTAATATTCAGCACATTTGTGTTAAGCATTATTTCAACACCGCTTTTAACGAGTGCTTTTTGAAGAGTTTTAGTAATGTCGCTTGCCTTGTCGCTTACAGGAAATACTCTGTTTCCTCTCTCGGTTTTTAGCGTACAACCATTGTCTTCAAAAAAACGCATAACATCATCGGGTGAAAATTCCGTTAAAGCGCTGTAAAGAAATTTCGGGTTTCCGATAACGTTATTTAGAAATTCGGATACAGGAACATTATTTGTTAAATTACAGCGTCCCTTACCCGTTATGTATAATTTTTTACCAAGTTTTTCATTTTTTTCTACAAGAATAACACGGCTGTTGCTATTTACCGTTGCTGCGGAATAAGCCGCAAACATCCCAGCCGCACCACCGCCGATAACAATTACAGTATGCATTTTTCTCCAACCGTTTTTAAAATCCCATAATCACTTTTATCATATTTTAATGGTGTAATTGTGATATACCCTTTTTTATTCCACTCAACGTCGCAATCACAAAACTCCGACGAATTGTCAATAATCCCGTTAATTTTATACTTCCCGTCGCTATCTTTTATGTATTCGTCAACGTAAACTTTCGCCCCAAGCGGAGTAAATTTTTTGCCCTTTATTTGTAAGTTTATATCCGGAAAATTAACGTTCCAAATGCCGGCTTTATCGGTTATAGGCATAAGTTTGTATAATATTTCCACGGCAATATCCGCGTAAAGGTTAAAATTGCTTTCCCCGTGAGAAAAAGCCGAAAAAGCAAATGC
>JBGVBB010000056.1:0-1816 GCA_045225155.1 Elusimicrobiaceae bacterium | reverse complement strand
TTTTTGCTTTTAAAGAAAGAGGTATTTTAACTTCAAAATTACGGGTTAAAACGCCTATGTTTATTTTGCTGTCTAAGGCACGAATTTTTTGCAAAGTAGAAATATCAAAAGAAGAAATTAAAATTTGTTCCTTTTTAATATTTTTTGCAAGATTTAATTCCGCTAAAATTTGTTTTTCAATATTCGGGTAGATATTATCATCGTTTTTAATTTCTAAATTTAAAGTGAATTTTTCAGGCGTAATTTTTAACAAATCGGCAAGCGTGGGGACATTAAATTTTTTTAAATAACTATAATTGCAGTTTTTAATTTCTTTACCGTTTTTTAAAATATAATCGTGGTATAAAACAAGCACTCCGTCTTTAGAGCGTTGGATATCCGTTTCAAGCCAAGTTGCCCCAAATTTAAAAGCCAAGTCAAAAGCATTTAAAGTGTTTTCTTGTGCGTAGGCACTGGCCCCGCGATGTGCAATTATTAACATAATTAAAAAAAGATTGAATATAATTTATCGTAAACTTCTTGCGGAACTTCACGCCCCGGAACAAGAACCCTGCCCGCTATATTACCATGAAAATCCGATCCGCCGGAAACAAGTAAATTATATTGTTTTGCAATTTGCAAAAGTTCTTCGCGTAAGGCTTCACGATGTGACGGATAATAAACTTCTATACCGTCTAACCCCCAAGATACCCATTTTTTAAAATCCCAATATTCTTTAACAAGGCCTGGATGTGCTATAAAACATTTTCCGCCGGCTTGTTTTATTGTTTCAATAGCTTCTTTTACCGTTACTGCCATCGGCGGAACATAAGCAGGGCAACCTTTACCTAAATATTTTTTAAAAATTTCAGAACGCATAAAACCAAGATGCTTACGGCGTAAACAATCTGCCACATGCGCCCGTGATGAAACACCTTTTGCTATTTTTAAGACTTCTTCTTCGGTAATTTTTATTTTAATTTCTTGTAATAATTTAACGGTTTTTTTTACGCGTTCAAGGCGAAGTTGTGCGTTTGTTCCCAATAATTTTTTTAAGGCAGGATTTTCCGGGTCGAAATTATAACCCACGAAATGTAAATTGTCGTGATCTGATGTGCTGATTTCCACCCCATTAACAAAAAGCATATTATATTTGCCTGCTTTAAGGCGTGCTTCTTCAAGGCCTAAAATAGAGTCGTGGTCTGTTAAAGACATCATTTCTACGCCGGCTTTGCTGTAAGTATATAATAACTCTGAAATACTTACAGCACCGTCTGAATATCTTGAATGGGAATGTAAATCAATTATCGGCATTAAACCCTTTCAACAGCGGTTACTTGGGGAATGCTTTCTTTTAAATATGCTTCTATACCGTTTTTGATTGTCATTGTTGCCATAGGGCAGCCGGCGCAAGCACCTTGCAATTTAACTTTTACGATACCGGTTTTTTCGTCAAAAGAAACGAATTCTACATCACCGCCGTCAGCTTGAAGTGACGGGCGGATTTTTTGAATTAATGCTAAAATTTGTTTTTCCATAAATACCTTCTTAAATCAGCGCCGCCCGTTAAGAGCGGCGCTTTTAGATTTTATTTGCTTTCTTTAGCTTCTTCTAAAGAAAGATCTTCTTTTGCCTTTTCTTCGTCCTCTTTAACAACAGGGGTTACTTTGGCAATTTTATCGCCTTCATCAAGTTTGACAAGGCGGACACCTTGGGCATTTCTGCCAACGGAGCGGATTTGTTCGCAGCGCAAACGGATGGCCATACCCTTTTCGGTAATAACCATTAAGTCTTTAGATTCATCAACTAATTTTATACCTACTACTTTACCGTTTCT
>JBGVBB010000055.1:0-2589 GCA_045225155.1 Elusimicrobiaceae bacterium | reverse complement strand
CAACGGCGGTGTGGCCAATAGTACCACAATTTCCGACGGTTATCAGCATATTTACAACGGCGGTGTGGCCAATAGTACCACAATTTCCGACGGTTATCAGAGTATTGACAACAGTGGTACGGCAAACGATACAATTATGTCCGACGGTACAATATTATTAAGCAGCGATGGTATTTTAAATAATTTAACCGCAACAGGTGGGGAAGTAGTTGTGTCTGCTGATAATACTTTATCGGGTAATATTAATTTAACTAATACACAAGTTACATATAGCGGTGCGCAAACGGTGGGAGTGGAAAACCTTTCAGCCAACAACGCCCAATTTAATATGCGTGTGGACTTGGAAAACCAAACAGGGGATCAATTAAATATAGTAAGTTCATATGAAGGGGACTCTGTGTTAAATTTAACCAACATAGGTGCAAGTGCTCAAGAAACAAGCGGTGACGGTATAAAATTAGTAGACTTTCAAGATGGAGCGAGTGTAAACGGAACATTTGATTTAGCCGGCGGGCAATGGGATGAAGGCGGCTATGTATACAAATTATTCCAAGGAACAGAGGCCGGTGAAGGTAATGATTATTACTTACGTAATACGCGTGAAGAGAGTGACACCTTTAAAACAATGTTAAATATGCCTATAATGAACGTAGTTGTAGCGCAGACCGGGATGACCTCCTTACAAAAGAGGATGGGTGATTTACGTAATATGGGTAACCGTACCAAACACCAAGGAGTATGGGTGCGCAGTTACTATAAAGATTTAAGAGTAAAAGACTTAATCAAAACGGATATGAGTTTGTTTGGTGCGGAAGCTGGGTATGACTGGTTGTTTAGAGCAGACGAACCGACGAAGTTATATGCGGGTGTGATGGTAGGATACGCATATGCCAACAATATAAAAACACATAAAAATAACGGCACCTATGATAAAGGTGACGGGGATGCCCCGAGCATAGGTATGTATGCGACGTTACTAAACGAAGAAGGGTGGTTTATAGATTTAGCGGCCAGGAACTTCTGGACGAAGTTAGATATGAAGAACCATTCTTCCGGCGGTACAGAACTTTTATATAAACCGGAAAGGAACGTGGTGGCGGCAAGTGTAGAAGTAGGTAAAGAAATAGAAAAAGAGTTAAGCCGCAATGAATATATACGCATAGAGCCTAAATTACAAATCGGCTATATGAATGCTGAAGGCGGACATGCGAAAGTAACAAACGGTGTAGGTGATTTATATTATGATAATGCTAATTATATCAATGCCAAAGCAGGTGTATTGTTAGCATACAATAAAGTTAGAGATAACGGATTACTTGTAGAACCTTTGATAGAATTAGCATACCGCCAAGAGTTTGCCGGCAAGGACAAAATAAGTTACGGCGGAGCGGAAGAAAAGAGCAAATTAAGCGGCGGGACATTTGAAATAAACGCCGGGCTTAATATGGAAATACTTAAAAACCTGTATTGGTATGGCCTAGGAAGCTATGAAGCAAGCAATAAAGTAAGTGGCTGGGGTTTACATGCAGGTATCCGCTACATGTTTGGAAATAAGAAACAAGCAGCAAACAAACTTTCTGCAGACGAAGCTGCCACTTTGCAAGCTAAACAAGAAGCCGAATCAGCCAAAAAGGCCCAGCAAGAAAGAGAAGCAGCCGAGGCCGCAGCGAGAAAGGCTCAGCAAGAAAGAGAAGCAGCAGCCAAAAAGGCTAAACAGGAAAGAGATGCAGCCGCTTTAGCTGTTATCGGTAAAACCCAAACAATTGAGGATGAAATTTCCGTAGTCTTGGATAGAGATATCGTCTTTGAATCTGGTAGAAATGATTTATCAGAGAGTTTTAAAGAAACTTTGGATAAAGCCGTAGAACTTCTTAACCAAATTCCTGAAAGAAGCGTGGTTGTTGAAGGGCATACAGATTCTATAGGTTCTGAAGAATATAACATGAAATTATCCGAAAAGAGAGCAAAAAACATTTATGATTATATGATCGGTCAAGGTTTACAAATCAAAGATGTTTCTTATAAAGGATACGGTGAAACAAAACCTATTGCTGACAATAATACGGAGGAAGGCCGTGCAGCTAACCGCCGTGTTGAACTCAAAATTAAATAACTGGTTAAGTATTTAATTTAAATAAAAAGGCCACTCTTTAAGGGTGGCCTTTTTGTGTCTCGAATAGGTTAACTGTTCGTTCGTAAAAGAAAGTATGCATTTGTTATAAATAAAAAGCGACGCGATAGTAAATAAAAGTGCTTGCCAAGTCTAAATCCCGACGAAAAGCAAAACAGTTTGGATTTGCCCTTCCGTCATTTTCCTGACGGAAAATGCTTCAGGGTCTGCCCTCGCGGTTTTTGCCTTGCTTCGCAAACAAAAACAACGCTCCGCCCTTCAAATCCCGACGCGACTTAAAGCAGTTTAAGTCGCTAAATCTCCGCAAAGATTTGCCCCGCATAAATTTTCTGACGAAAATTTTGCTAGGGCCTGGGCTCGCGGTTTTTGCCTTGCTTCGCAAACAAAAACAACGCTCCGCCCTTCAAATCCCGACGCAATGCCAAGCAGTTGGCATTGCTCCATCCAAAAAAATTAAC